>JAWWOJ010000499.1:0-11891 GCA_033851885.1 Frankiales bacterium
TCGCTGTCGGCGACCCACGACGTCAGCAGCGTTGACTTTCCCGAGCCAGCCGGGGCGCAGACCAGCGCGAACCGGACATCCTGGCTCAACTGCTCGAAGAGCCGTGAACGTCGAATGAGCGACGACGGCAGCAGCGGCGGGCGGGTCTTCGTGGCCGCCAGCCCCCGCTCCCATACGCCCACGCTGCGGACGGTACGCCGCCCCCCTTTCACCCGGGTGAGATGACGGTGCGGATGAGGCCACCAAAGGCACGCCTGCGGAGGATCGAGCCGTGCCCATCACGTACGAGATCCGCATTCGCGGACGAGCGAGCCGCCGGCTCCTTCGACCCTTGCTCGACGAGTTCACGATCGAACACGACGACAACGGCGACACCCGCCTGGTCGGCGACATCGTCGACCCCGCCCAGCTCCACGGCGTCCTGGCCCGCCTGACCCAGCTCAACGCCGAGCTGATCTCCGTCGTCCGCACGATCCCAACCGACCTGCCTGACCCCTGCGGAGGAATCACATGAAGCGCTCCACGAACCCCACCGACAGTGAAGGCATCCCGTGCTGACCCGACTCGCGCACGTCCTCGTCCGGTTCCGGTGGCTCGTCATCGGCGTGTGGCTCGCGCTCACGCTGTTCGGGGCATATGCGGCGAGTCAGCTGTCGTCCCGCTGGTACACGGCCACGGCCATCCCCGGGGAGCCGGCGTACGAGGCCAGTCAGCGAGCCCTGCACGACCTCGGTGTGGGGGACCGCACGCCAAGCGTCGTCGTGTTCCACACGGCCGGCGACATCACGGCGAGCGCGCCCGTCGCGCAGGCGATGCAGCGTGCGGCGGCTTCGGTGCCGGGTTCTTTCACCAGCTCCTACTTCACGACCGGGAGCCTGCTGTATGTGTCCGCGGACCGGCACACGGCCTTCCAGATGCTTTACGAGCCCGGTCGCGCTGGCGTCGACGTGCTGAGCGGCGCAAACCAGATCCGCACTGCTGCGGCCGACGGCCTCCCGGCCGGCATCACCGTCAACGTGACAGGTCGTGACGCCCTCGACGAGGCCACCAAGAACTCCAGCGGCCAGGGATCCAGCGTCCTGTTCGAGGCCGTCATCGGCGGCATCGGCGCACTGCTGATCTTGCTCTTCGTCTTCGGAACCCTGCCCGCCGTCCTGGCCCCGATCGTGATCGCGATTGCCGCGATCCTCAACACCTTCACGCTCGTGTGGGCCCTCACCTACGCGACCGACGTCTCGATCATCGTCCAGTTCCTCATCGGCCTCGTCGGGCTCGGCCTCGCGATCGACTACGCCCTGGTCGTGATCTTCCGGTTCCGCGACGAGCTGCGCGAGGGTAACGACGTCGAGGCCGCGCTGGTCGAGACGATGACCCACGCCGGCCGGTCGGTCATCATTTCCGGCTCGACCGTGGCCATCGGCCTGCTCGCGATGGTCGCGCTGCCGTTGCCGCTCATCCGATCGATGGGCATCGGCGGCATGCTGATCCCGGCCGTGTCCGTGCTCGCGTCACTCACGCTGCTTCCTGCCGTGCTGGCAGTCCTGGGTCACCGCATCAACAAGGTCCGGGTCATGCCCAAGCGCTTCCTCGACCGTGGCCACCCCGAGGACGGCGCGTGGGGACGATGGGCACGGTTCGTGCTCCGCCGGCCCCGCGCGGTCGCTGGCGTCGGCATCGTCCTGGTCGTCACCCTGGCCGGCCTCGGAACCCAGTTGAACGCCAGCGAGACCCAGCTGACGTACTTCCCCGGCAGCGGCACCGCGATCGACGGCCGGCAGATGCTCAGCGACGCGCACATTACCCCCGGCGTGATGAAGCCGCTCAACGTCCTCGTCGAGAACGGCGCCGACCCGGAGCGGGTCGCCGCGATGATGCGCACCGTCGACGGCGTGGTCGGTGCCGAGGCGCCACCCACGTGGAAGGTCGGTTCAACCTCCCTGGTCGAGGCCTTCCCGGCCATCGACGGGGCCGCACCCGGCATCCAGGGCATCGTCGACCGCTCCAACGCCGTCCTCAAGGGCACCGGCGGAACCCTCACCGGCGTGACCGCCGTCGGGCGTGACTTCTTGCACGCCCTGTTCGGGACCTTCCCGTACATCGTCGGGCTCGTCCTGCTCCTCACTCTGGTCCTGCTCACCCGGGCCTTCCGGTCCATCGTCTTGGCGGTCAAGGCGGTGGTGCTCAACCTGTTCTCGCTCGCCGCCGCCTTCGGGATCGTCGTGTTCGTCTTTCAGCAAGGTCATGGGTCACGGCTCTGGGACGTCGGTGCGACGGGCGCCATCACCGCATACGTCCCGCTGATGATCTTCGCGTTCCTGTTCGGCCTGTCGATGGACTACGAGGTCTTCATGCTCTCGCGGATGCGTGAGGCGTACGACGAGACCGGCTCGACCGACAAGGCCATCGAACTCGGGCTCGCCCGGACCGGCAAGCTCGTCACCAGCGGTGCCCTCATCCTGATGTTCGCGTTCCTGGTGCTGTCCTCGAGCCCCGGGTTCGAGATCAAGTCCCTCGCAGTGGGCATCGCGGCAGGCATCGTCTTCGACGCCACCGTCATCCGCGCGCTGCTCGTGCCGGCGCTGATGAAGGTGTTCGGCCAGGCCAACTGGTACCTGCCCGAGTGGACCCGGGTAGCGCTCAGGCTCCCCATGCCGCAGCTCATCCACCACCGTGAGCCGTCCCCCCTACTCACAGGAGCCCAGCGATGACCACAGCCAGCGCACCTCTCGCCTACCCCGTCCAGTTCGCGGTCGACTACCCCGACCGCCGGCTGAACAGGCTGACGTCGGCCCTTCGCATCTTCGCCGCCGTGCCCATCCTGGCCCTGCTCGTCGCGGTCTCCGGCAGCGGCTTCGGGTGGTCTCGTGGGAGCCAGGACGCCATCGCCGGCGCCGGTGGACTGCTGTTCCTCGGCCCGCTACTCATGATTCTGTTCCGGCGAAAGTACCCGCGCTGGTGGTTCGACTGGAACCTCGAGCTGCAGCGGTTCACCAGTCGCGTGGTGGTCTACCTCGCCCTGATGGACGACCGGTATCCCTCCACCGACGAGCAGCAGGCCGTGCATCTCGACTATGTCTACCCAGACGCTGCGCATGACCTGAACCGATGGAAGCCGCTCGTGAAGTGGCTGCTCGCCCTCCCGCACCTCATCGTGCTCTTCTTCCTCTGGGTCGCGACCATCTTTGTCGTCATCGCCGCATGGTTCGCGATCCTGTTCACCGGCCGCTACCCGAGGCGGCTGTTCGCGTTCGTCGAAGGCGTCATGCGCTGGGACCAGCGCGTGATCGCCTACGCACTGGTGCTGACGACCGACCGGTACCCGCCGTTCAGCCTCGCCGCCGTACCGGACAATCGGTAATGCCGGCGCCGTCCTTGTCCGCTGGTGCGGACGATCGCCATGACATGAGCCCACCAAGGATTGGCAGCCCCGTGTACCTCGACCCGACTGACGACGGCGTGCGTGCTCTCCTTGGCCGCGGGATCTCCGGACCGTTCCTCATGCTGAACCTGCTCCGGCTCCGCACGTGGGCGGACTACACCGAGTCTCCCCAGTCAGCACCGGCCAAGCCGATCAGCGGCCGCGCCGCGTACGACCTCTACGTTGAGCACACGCTTCCGTTCCTCACTGCGTCCGGAGGATCCGTCAGCCTGCTCGCGGACGGTGGCCACTGCTTTGTCGGACCCAGCGACGAGCGCTGGGACATGGCCCTGGTCATCAGGCAGGCCAGCATCGAGAGCTTCTTCGCGTTCGCCGGCGAGCCTCGATACCTGGCGGGGTTGTGTCATCGCACTGCCGCCGTCGAGGACTCGCGGATGCTCCCCCTGGTCGAACGGAGCTAGCCGCGATACCGCCGCCAGCGCCGTGCACACCCGGCGCGGGAGTATCAGGAGGACTGTGGCCTTATCGGGCCATGGAGCGGCTGGATCTGCGGGCTCTGCCCGACGCGGCAGAGGCCGCGCCTCCCGCGGCACAGGCTCACCGTCAGCTCGTCATCGTGCATGGCCGCTTTCCGAAGGGAACCGCAACCGCCTGCCGCCATACGTGCCTTGTGACCAAGTGGTGGACCGGGGACTCAGGAGATCGGGCCATAGGGGTCTGCCGAGTCCTCGGAGTACGGGACTGGGTGGTTGCGTCCGAGTTCGGTGAACCGCTCGTTGAGGGCGTGGGCGATCCGGTCGTGGTCGGGCTCGGTGGCGACCATCGCGCCGTGGCAGACCGCCTCCAGCTCGAGGGCGGGGGTCATCCCGCCGAGGGCGAAGTACCGCACCCACAACTCGTGCTGGCTCAGGCCGGCGTCCTGCCTTGCGAGGTTCAGCGAGTCGTGCGGGGGAGTCGTCAAACCGGGCCGCCTCGTACGTCGCTGGTATCGCGCTCTCCGGGCTGTGACTCGGGTGCGGTGGTGTTCACGACGTCCCGGCAGATCTCGATCAGCGGCTTGCCGGTGTGTCGGCTGATGTCGGTGAGGAAGCGGTGAGCGGCGTCGGGGAGCAGGTGCCGACGGGTCATCACCACGCCTTGCGCGAGGGCGATCACCTCCCGCGACAGCAGGGCGTCGAAGATCTCCTTCTCCACCGAGTCGGCGGTCGACGTCGCCTTGGCAGCCAGCACGACCTGCGAGGCGTGCTCAGCGAACTGGATCGCCCACTGCTGCTCGTGGGACGCCAAAGCGGCCGGAGCGCGGCTGTAGACGTTGAGCGCCCCGAGCGGCTGGCCGGCTGCCATGAGCGGCGTGGACATGATGCTCTCGATACCGCGGGCACGGGCCCGCGGAACGAACTGCGGCCACCGGCGCTCCGACTCCAACGCGCTGGAGTTGAACAGCTCTCCCCGGGTCGCCGCGTCCAGGCAGGGACCCTGGCCGGTGTCGTACTGGTCGTGGTCCATCTGCAGCACGGTGTCGTTGCTGGCGGCGACGGTTCGCAGCCGACCACCACGAGGCAACGTGATGCTGACGCCGTCAGCTCCGGCCATGACCGACTGGCTCATCACCACGACGAGCTTGAGTGCCGCGTCCAGGACCGCTCGGGTCAGGGGCAGCCGCGCCGCGGCGGCCAGGTCAGCGGCCAGGATGCCTTCGGCCGTGGTGACTGGCTCGGTGGCCAGCGCGTCGGTGAGGCCGGTGATCGCCAGCAGGCTGCGTAGCAAGACCGGTGTCGCACGAAGGGACAGCTGGCCCCCGGCGTCGCGTTGCCGGTTGCTGGCGCTCACGAGAACCCCGAGTCCCGTGGCATCGCAGAACGACACCAGGGCCATGTCGAGCACCACCGACCGCGCCCCTGAGGCGAGGGCGCCCTCCAGTAGCCTGCTGAGGAAGGGGGCGCTGTCGACGTCGAGCTCACCGGCCAGCATCACGAGGGCCACCCCGTCGTGCATGCGCACGGATCCGGTGAACTCCGGGGGCGTCACAGCGCGGGCTCTGTGACGGGGACAGGTCGCGTCGCCAGCTGTGGAACGCCGGCACACGAGGCTGCCGCGGCGGTGGACAGGACAGTGGAACGGGGGGCAGTCATGCTGCCGGGCCTCACGTAGCCGGGTCGTATCCTCACGAGTCGAAGACAATGCTCACTGTACGCGCCTTTTCAGCCAGCGAGAGCAGCCCAGTGAACGAGGACGAGCGAGTCACCGAAGCTCAGCCGGAGCATGCGCAAGCCGACCCCGATGTCGACTCCGGTACCGAGCTCGCGCGCCACCTGGCGGGCATCGCCACCGTCATGATGACCCCAGACAGTTCGACGTCCCTGCCCGAGCGCATCCTGTCGCTGGCGATCGCGTCGATGGACTCCTGCGATGACGCTGGCCTGTGCGGGGAGGGCGGCCTCAACACCCATTCCGCCCTCACAGCCGCGATGGCTCAGCTGGATGCCCTCCAGACGCAGGTAGGCCACGGCCCCTGCCTGGACGCCCTGGGTGGGCAGGACACCGTCTACGTACCCGATCTGCTCGAAGACCAGACGTGGCCGCTGTTCTCGCCCGAAGCCGTGCGGCGCGGACTGCGGAGTGCGCTCGCATATCGGCTTGCCCTCGGCGGCGAGACCCTCGGAGCGCTCCAGCTGTACGCGCATCTGCCAGGAGCGTTCAACGCCAACGAGCGCGCCCAAGGCCTCATCTTGGCCACGTTCGCGGGTCTCGCCCTCGGGCAGGCGAAGGCTCAGGAAGCCGAAGAGGCGCGCATCGAAAACCTTGAAACGGCCCTGTCGTCTCGCGAAGTCATCGGCCAGGCGCAGGGCATCCTCATGGAGCGCGAACGGATCACCGCAGACCAGGCCTTCCAGCTGCTCCGGCGCTCTTCACAACATCTCAACCGCAAGCTTCGCGTTGTCGCGCAGGACATCGTCGACACGGGCGCCATCCCTGTTGAGGGCAATGATCCCGCCGGTCCGTGACTCCCAATATGGGTGCTGTGGAAGAGCCGCTTTGCATTCAAGCCCGGCGAGGGGACCCCTTCGGGCCGGGCGAGGTCTGGTCCGCGCGGCGACCGAGTGGGCGCTGGACGGCACTGCTCGCGGCGAAGATCACTGTCGCGACGGCGAGGATGGCGAAGCTGGGAGGGGTGTTGGGCAGGGCGTAGCTGGCGGTGAGCCCGATCCAGACTGACGCGACGGCCAGGCTGCTGGACAGGGTCATGGCGCGGAACGGGCGGGTGGTGAGGCGGCTGGCCGCGGCGGCGGGTGCGGCGATGAGACCGAGGATGAGCAGGGCGCCGACGACTTGGGAGGCTTCGGCGGCGGTGGCGCCGGTGAGGCCGAGGAAGCCCAAGCTGAGCAGTGGCGCCGGCACACCGGCGGCTCTCGCGACGCGTTCGTCGAGGCTGGACAACAGGAGCGGGCGAGCAATCAGCAGCAGGACCCCGATGACGGCAAGGGCGATGCCGGTCGCGAGCCATGCTCGGGGTCCGGAGAGCCCGAGGATGGAGCCGAACAGGACAGCGACGGCGCCGTTGCCGTTGCCGGCGCTGCGTTGGCTGGTAAACAGCGAAAGGAACAGCACACCGAGTCCGAGGATCCAGGCGAAGACGGCTCCGATGACGGCGTCGTCGGCGCGGCCGCCTGGGCCGATCAGTCCCATCCCGATGCCGACCGCGACCGTGAGGGCGAACAGTCCTAGCCTCGGGTCGAGGCCGAAGGCGAGGGCGGCGAGGGCGCCTGTGAAGGCGACGTGGCTGAGCGCGTCGGCGGTGAAGACCTGTCCTCGTAGGACGAGGAAGAAGCCGATCAGGCCGGCTGCGGCGGCGATCGCGGTGCCCGCGAGGAAGGCATGCTGCATGAACGGGTGGCTGAGCATGTGCCCGAGTCCGGTCCAGGGCGCGGTCATGCCGTGGTCGCCCGGGTGCCGGTCCGGTCGCGACCTGCCCGCGTCCCGCGGGCGGCCAGGAAGACGGCGAAGGCCAGGCTGGAGAGCCAGAACCCGATCGGGTACGGCGAGTAGAACGCGACGGCGAGGGCGACCCAGGTGATGAGCAGCGCCAGGGCGACCGAGAGCATGAGGGCCCGACCTGGGCGGCAGGTCAGCTCGCGGGCGGCGGCGGCCGGCAGCACGAGCAGGGTGAACACCATCAGGGCGCCGGTGATCTGCACGACCCCGGCGGCGGTGGCGGCGAGCACCACCAGGAACGCCACGTCGAGCGCGCGCACCGGAACGCCGGAGGCGCGGGCTGCTTCGGGGTCGAGGGAGGCGAACAGCAGCGGACGGCCGATGACGCCGAGCGCGACCAGCAGAAGCACGGCCAGGACTGCGAGCGCGGTCACTTGGCCGGTCGTCACGCCCAGGAAGCTGCCGAACAGCAGCGCGGTGGTGCCGCCCAGCACGCCCTTGTAGAGGACGACGAACAGGTAGCCGCAGGCCAGTGCGAAAGCCTGCACGGTGCCCACGAGTGCGGACTCGTCACTGAAGCCGCGATGCGCCGATGATGGCACCGTCGCGATGACCAGGGCAGCGGCGAGGCAGAACGCGAAGTAGCCGTAGCCGGCGGACACCCCGAGCCAGGTCGCACCGGCGGCGCCGGGGAACCCGACCGCGGACAGGGTGTGGCCGGCGAAGGCCTGTCGTCGGGTCACCATGAGGAACCCGACGAGCGCGGCCAGGATCGCCAGGATCGTGCCGGCCCGGTAGGCGTTGACCATGAACGGCAGGGCCCACATCTGCTGCAGGTCAGCGATCAGGTTCCAGCCCGGGCCGGTCACGGGTGGCCGTGCTCGTGCCGGTCCACATGGTGGGCAGGTGCGTCGGGCTGGCCCACCACGACGAGCCGCCCGTCGGAGGTGCTGAGCACTTCGACCGGGATGCCGTACAGCCGGGTGAGGGTCGTGGTGGTGATGACCTCGGCGGGGGTTCCCGTGGCCGTGCCGCCCGGAGCGAGGTAGGTGACCTGGTCGAGGTGGGGCAGGATCGGGTTGACGTCATGGGCGACCATCACGACCGCTACACCTCGTTCACGGCACAGCCGGCTGACCAGTCCGGCGACGGCGGCCTGGTTGGGCAGGTCCAGGGAGTCCAACGGCTCGTCGAGCAGCAGGAGCTGCGGGTCCCGGGCCAGGGCCTGCGCGATCAGCAGGCGTTGCTGCTCGCCGCCGGACAGCTGCCCGATCGGCCGGGTCGCGTAGCCTCCTGCGCCGACCACCTCGACGAGCTCGCTGACCCGTTCGTTCGCCGCCCGGGAAGCGCGGCCGGGCAGTGGCAGGCCCCAACGGTGCCCGTCGAGCCCGAGCCGCACAATGTCCAGGCCCCGAACTCGGACCGAGGCGTCGAAGGTGCGGCGCTGTGGCAGGTAGCCGATCTGGCTGTTGGTCTGGCCGGGTGGTTGGCCGAGGATGCTGACCTGGCCGGCGCTGGGGGTCAGCAGGCCGAGGATCACCTGCAGCAAGGTGGACTTGCCCACCCCGTTGGGTCCGAGGACCGCGACGAACTCCCCAGGGTCGACGCGCAGACTGACGTGTGACCAGATGGCCCGGCCGCCCAGGCGGACCTGGGCGTCCTCGATGTCGATCGCCCTGGCGGGTGGCCCTGTTCGGTCAGGCGCCGTACCAGGGTCCGTCACGGTCACTTGCCGGTGGCCTGCGCCAGGGCTGCGGCCAGTCGGATGAGCTGGGCGGTCTGCCAGTCCTGGAAGGTCGCACCGGCGGGGGTGAGGGTCTCGGTGACGGTGGCGACCGGGATGCCAGCTTTCCGCGCCGCGTCGACCTGGGCCTGCACGTCGGGCGTGGCGTTCTGGGTGTTGTAGACGTAGATCTTGATCTGGTGGCGTTTGATCTGAGCATCGATCGTGGCTTTGTCCTGCGCGGTCGGGTCGGTGCCTTCGCTGATCGCGTTCAGGAACCCCCCGGGGGTGATCAGCCTGAGTCCGAGGCCTTCGGCGAGGGGAGCGAAGATCGATTCGGACGCGCCGACCGGCGTCCCGGCGTACCTGGCCTTGATGCTCGCGATCGCGTCGAAGTAGCCCTTCAGGTTCACCGTCAGCACGTGGGTGCGTTGGGTGTCGAAGAACGCGCTGTCAGCTGGATCGAGCTTTTTATAGTCCGTGGTCACGGTGTCGATCACGGTGCGCACGTTGCCGGGGGAGTACCAGCGGTGCGGGTTGCCGTTGGCGGGGATGCCGACGACGTCTCCGACGACCAGGTCGGTCCGGGCCGGCCGGGGGTTGGCGGCCAGCAGCTTCGACGCCCAGCTGTCGTACCCGACACCGTTGACGATCGCGAGGTCGGCGGTGGCGATCTGCCGGCCGTCGGTAGCGGTCGGTTCGTAGTCGTGCGGGTCGGCGTCGGGACTGTTGATGATGGACGTGACGTGGACGTGATCACCGCCGAGCTGGCTGGCGAGGCTGCCCCAGAAGTTCTCCGCCGCGACCACCTCGACCGTGTGGCTCCCTGTCGTCGCGGCCGGCTTCGGTGAGGACGTCGCGCAGCCACTGGCCAGCAGTACGGCGCAGACGGCGGTGACCGCGGCCCAGCCCCCGGTCCGTCGACCCTGTCCGACCACCCGCATGATGTGTTCCTTATCCGTAATAGTTTCGGTTACCGTGTGCAAAGAGATTAGCGACGCGGAGGGGGAAGGACTAATGCAGGAACCCGCATGGGTGCCCGGTGCACCCACGGCGAGCAGGGCGGCGGGTCGGTGACGGACTCACGGCAGGCCGCCCCTGATCAGTCGCCGGCGGCTCGACCGCGGCGGCTGCGGATGACCCGCCAGGCGGCGTTGGTCGACGAGCTGCTCGCTAGTTCGTCGGAGTTCCGGACAGCCCAGGACCTCTACGCGCAGCTTCGCGCGTCGGGTGCGAAGATCGGCCAGACCACCGTCTACCGGCACCTGCAGTTGCTCGTCGAGCAGGGCAGCGTCGATGTGATCCGCACCCCGACGGGGGAGGCGGCCTATCGCTCCTGCGGCGGCACCGGCCATCACCACCACCTGATCTGCCGTTGCTGCTCGCGGACCGTCGAGCTCGCCGGCCCGGAGGTCGAGCGCTGGCTGGCCCGGGTCACGAGTCAGGCCGGGTTCACCGACATCTCCCACACCCTGGAGATCGTCGGGACCTGCGACAGCTGCGCCCGATGAACCACCCGCCGTCGTCTGCCCCGCTGCAGCGGGTCGAGCTGGCGGACTACGACGACGCCGCAGACCTGCTCCGCGCCCTCGGCGCGCCGGTCCGGCTCGCCCTCATCGACGTGCTGGCACCAGGTCCGCGCTGCGTGCGCGAGCTCGTCGACGCACTCGGGGTCACCCAACCGCTGGTGTCGCAGCACTTGAAGACGTTGCGGGCATCGGGGTTGGTCGTCGCCGCCCGCGATGGCCGGGAGGTCAGGTACCGGCTCGCCGACGAGCACGTCGCCCACATCGCCCGCGACGCCCTGCTGCACGCCCAGGAACCTCGCCGAGAGCGACCCGGTAGCATCGTTCTATGACGATGACAGCGCCTGACGCCACTGCAACGTCGGTGGTGGCGGCGCGGTTGTTCCAGAGCCTGGCCGATCCCACTCGGCTGCGAATCCTGCTGCGGCTGCACCGCGGCGAGTGCCGGGTCGTCGACTTGGTCGCCGAGGTGGGCCTGGCCCAGGCCACCGTGAGTCAGCACCTGGCGTGCCTGCGCTCCTGCGGGCTCGTGCAGTCGCGACCGGTCGGCCGGCAGAACCTCTACTCGTTCGCCGTACCGGAGATCCGTGAGCTGCTCGCCGCCGCCGACCTTGTACTTGCCCGGGTGGGACACGATGTCGCGCTCTGTCGGCTCACTGATGCCCTGAGCACCCGATGACCGGGCGTCCCGCCCCCGACCAGCTGGTGCGCTCCGACGGGTGGACCGTGGCCGCCGTCGCGGCGCGCCGGCTGGCCTGGGTGAGCCTGCTCTGGATGAGCGTGGAGGCGGTGGTGGGGCTGGTCGCGGGTGCCCGGGCAGGCGCGGTGTCGCTCATGGCGTGGGCGGCGGGCTCGGCCGTGGAGGCGCTCGCCGCGGCGATCATCGTCTGGCGCTTCGCGGATCGGCGCCGCGCTGACACTCGCGCGGAACGGCAGGCCCGGCAGCTGGTGGCGCTGTCGTTCTGGCTGCTGGGCCCGTACATCGCGGTGCAAGCCGTCCGGCACCTGATCGACCACGAGCGGCCCTCGACGACGACGGCGGGCCTGGTCCTGACAGCGATCGCCGTCGTCGGCATGCCGGTGCTGGGCCGCGCCAAGCACCGCCTCGGTCGGCGGCTCGGGTCCGCCGCCACCACCGGCGAGGGCAGCCAGAACTACCTGTGCGCCCTGCAGGCGGCCGCGGTCCTGCTCACCCTGGTGGTCACTGCCGTGTCTCCCGCCGCGTGGTGGCTGGACCCGGCCGTGGCTCTGGCCCTCGCCGGCTGGGCGATCGCCCAGGGCCGGTCGGTCTGGCACGGCGACGACTGCTGCTGAGCCTCCGGGTCGTCCA
>JAWWOJ010000501.1:0-9333 GCA_033851885.1 Frankiales bacterium
GGCGCGGCCCGACATCACATCGACCTACACCCAGTACGGGGCGGCGCACGGCTACCGGGTCCCCCTCAACCTGACCGACGGCACCCACGAGGTCTGCGCCTACGCGCTCAACGCGTCCGGCACCGCGGGGGCCACCGGCAAGCTCGGCTGCCTGACCACCGACGTCCAGCACGGGCCGGTGGGTGCCTTCGAGACGCTCGGCCAGACCCCTGACGGCATCCAGGCCACCGGCTGGGCCCTCGACGGTGACACCGACTCCCCGATCGCGGTGCACCTGCTCGTCGACGACACGACCACCGTGGTCGTGCCCTCGGCCGAGACACCCCGCCCCGATCTCGCGAGCCGCTTCCCCGACTACGCGCCGGGCCATGGCTTCGTCGTACCGCTGGACCTGTCCGACGGCGCGCACAAGGTCTGCGTCTTCGGGATCAACGCCGACAACACCGCGGGCAGCGCCAACCTGCTGGGCTGCCGCACCCTGACGGTCGTGCACAGCAGTGTCGGCGTCCTCGACCCGCTCGCCACTCCGCCGGGCACCGTCACGGTGTCGGGCGCGGCGCTCGACCCTGACACCTCCGCCCCGGTCAACGCCGACGTCTACGTCGACGGGGCCTACGCCCGGACCACGCCCGCCTCGACGGCCCGGCCGGCCGAGTCCGGCTATGCCCTCTGGGGCGACAACCACGGCTTCAGCACCTCGCTGACGCTGGCCGACGGCACCCACAAGGTGTGCGCCTACGCCCTCAACCGGCCCGGTACCCCCGGCGGCAACCGGCTGCTCGGCTGCCAGTCGGTCGCGGTGACGCACACGCCGAAGGGCGCCGTCGAGAGCGCCGTCCAGACCGTCGACGGCCTCGTCGTCACCGGCTGGGCCCTCGACCCCGACACCGCGGCGTCCTCCGCCGTCCGGCTGGCCGTCGACCAGGCTGCGCCGGTCGAGACCCGCGCCAACCTGTCACGCCCCGACATCGCCGCCGGCTACCCCGCCCTCGGCGCCCTGCATGGCTTCCGGGTCGTGGTGGCCGACCTGGCGGCGGGCTCGCACCAGCTCTGCGCCACCCTGCTCAACGTCTCGGGCAGCCCCGGCTCGCCCACGGCGCTGCCGTGCACGACCGCCGTCGTCCGGCACAACCCCGTCGGCGTCGCGCCCGTGCTCGGCCGGCGCGGGAACGCCGTCATCGCGTCCGGGTGGGCCGTCGACCCGGACACCACCGATGCCCTCGAGACGCACGTCTACGTCGACGGGAAGTTCGTCGTGAAGACGGTCGCGTCCGCGATCCGCTCCGACCTGAGCGCACCCTGGAACGGCTACGGCAGCGCACATGGCTGGACCGTCCCGCTCGACCTGGCCGCGGGCTCGCACCAGGTCTGCGCCTACGGCATCAACGTCGGCACCGGCGGCAACACCCTGCTCGGCTGCACCACCACCGTCGTGAAGCACTCGCCGTTCGGCAACCTCACCTCGGTGACCAAGCGCGCCGACGGCCTCGCGGTCTTCGGCTGGGCCATCGACCCCGACAGCACCGGCGGCACGACCGTCCGGATCACCTTCGACGGCAAGCAGGTGCGGCTGCTGGGCGCCGTGCTGAGCCGCGCGGATGTCGGGTCGGCCTACCCCGACTACGGCCCGAAGCACGGCTTCTCGACATTGCTGCACCCGGGCAAGGGCAGGCACACGATCTGCGCCGGTGCCGACAACGTGACGGACACCCCCGGCGCGGCCGCCGGCCTCGGCTGCCGGACCCTGACCCTCTAACCCGCCCCCCTTGCCCGCGTGGATGTGGACATATGGGGTCGTGATGAGGGCCTGAGCGACCCCATATGTCCACATCCATGCCGGTGGGGGGCCGTGGGTTAGGTGCGCAGCGCGGCGCCCTCGACACGGAAGGCCTCGGCCAGCGCCTCGCGCCAGCCCGGGAAGGGCGGCAGACCCGCGCCGTCCCAGGCGGCCGGCGACAGGACGCTGTAGGCCGGACGGGTCGCCGGGGTGGGGAAGTTCGCCGCGGTGGTCGGGTGCACGCGCGCGGGGTCGGCGCCGAGCTCCTCGAAGATCGCCTTCGCGAAGCCGTTCCAGGACGTCGAGCCCCGGTTGGTGCCGTGGTAGGCGCCGGCCGGTGCGTCCGACCGGGCCAGCGCCAGCAGCCCGCGGGCCAGGTCGCCTGCCCAGGTCGGCGACCCCACCTGGTCGGTGATCACGGTGAGGGTCTCGCGCTCGCGCTCGAGGCGGGCCATCGTCTTGACGAAGTTCGGGCCGCCGGCGCCGTACAGCCACGCCGTACGCACGATCCATGACGCGTCGGGGAGGATCTCCTGGATCGCGAGCTCGCCGGCCAGCTTGGTGCGGCCGTAGGCGTTCGTCGGCCCCTTCGAGTCGTCCGGCTCGTAGGGCACGGTGCCGTCGCCCGGGAAGACGTAGTCGGTCGAGACCTGCGCCAGCCGGGCGCCGGCCTCCTTGCAGGCCGTCGCGAGCAGGGCCGGCGCCGTGGCGTTGACCGCGTACGCCAGGTCCTCCTGCTCCTCGGCCTTGTCGACCGCGGTGTAGGCCGCCGGGTTGAGCACGACCAACTGGTGCTCGGGGCTGTCGGAGCGCACGACCCGTGCCCACTCGTGCACGGTGTCGCGCACGGCGAACGGGTCGGTGAGGTCGACCTCCGGCAGGTCGATGCCACGGCTGAAGGCGATGTCGGAGGCCGCTCGCGCCTGCCGGACCAGCTCGGAGCCCAGCTGGCCGTTGCACCCGGTGATGAGCAGGGCGAGGGCCATCAGGAGACGACCCTCTCGCCGGCAGCGGCGTACCTCTGCTCGGTGGCGTTCTTCGTCGTGCGCCACCAGGCCTCGTTGGCCTTGTACCACTCGACCGTGGCGAGCAGCCCCGCGTCGAAGTCGCCGTAGGCCGGGGTCCAGCCCAGCTCGGTACGCAGCTTGCCGGCGTCGATGGCGTAGCGCAGGTCGTGCCCGGGGCGGTCCGTCACGTGGTCGTAGTCGTCGCCGGAGCGGCCGAAGGCTCGGAGGATCGCCTCGACGACCTCCTTGTTGTTCTTCTCGCCGTCGGCACCGATCAGGTAGGTCTCGCCGATCCGGCCCTTGTCGATGATGGTCCAGACCGCGCTGTTGTGGTCGTCGACATGGATCCAGTCGCGGACGTTCTCACCCTTGCCGTAGAGCTTCGGCCGGTGGCCGTCGATGACGTTGGTGATCTGCCGCGGGATGAACTTCTCGACGTGCTGGTAGGGCCCGTAGTTGTTGCTGCAGTTGGAGATCGTGGCCTTCACGCCGAAGCTGCGCACCCACGCGCGGACCAGCAGGTCCGAGCCGGCCTTCGTCGAGCTGTACGGCGAGGACGGGTTGTACGGCGTGTCCTCCGTGAACCGCTTCGGGTCGTCGAGCTCGAGGTCGCCGTAGACCTCGTCGGTGCTCACGTGGTGCAGCCGCCTGTCATGCCGGCGGACCGCCTCGAGGATCGTGAACGTCCCGATCAGGTTGGTCTGCACGAACGGCGACGGGTCGTTGAGCGAGTTGTCATTGTGCGACTCGGCGGCGAAGTGCACCACCAGGTCGACGTCGGCGACCAGGGAGTCCATCAGCGCGGCGTCGCTGATGTCGCCCTCCACGAAACGGATGCGGTCGCGCACGCTGTCGAGCGCGGTGCCGTCGCTGGCGTAGGTCAGCGCGTCGAGGACCGATACCTCCGCCTCAGGCCGGTGAGCGAGGGTCCAGTGGACGAAGTTGGCGCCGATGAAGCCGGCTCCGCCGGTGACGAGGATGCGCATCCGGACATTCTCCCAAAGATCGCGACGGGCCGGTCCGAGGGGCCGCGCGGAACGAGGAGCGGGTACGGATCAGGCGCAGTCGAGGACCTTGAAGGGCTTGGTGCCGGCAGCGTTGTCGTAGCCGAGCGAGACGACCTCGTAGCCACCCCACGAGATGGCGTTGATGTTCGAGACGGACTTCCCGGCAACTTTGTCGCCGCCGAGCGCGGCCTCCACGTCGGCCAGGCCGACCGTCATCGTGAACGTGTTCCCCGTGGTCGACACCGCGACGGCCTTGTTGGAGCCGGACACGTAGGTCCCGTCGACCTTGATGCCGGAGAAGGCGAACGCCTGGGAGGAGACGGCCTCCGTTCGGGAGTGCTGGCCGAACAGCGTGACGACCTTGCCGTCCGGGGCGGTGAAGTTGACGTCGAAGCGGACGCCGTCTGAGTACGTCGAGGCCGCGGCGTACTTGGCGACGGTCACGCCAGCCGCGAAGGTCTTCTTCGCGTAGCCGAGCTTGACGCCCGTGATGTCGACCGACGCGTCGGCGACGGGGATGGCGCCCTCGAGAGCGGTGTCGCCCGTCGGGTCGGAGAACGTGGCACAAGCCGGCAGCCTGGGCGTGGCGGCCCCGGCGGCTCCGGCGACAGCAAGGGACACGCCGAGGGCGGCAGCGAGGACGGGACGGACGAGCTTCACGGTTCTCCTGGGTGGGTGGGTGAGCTGGGATCGGGAGTGGTCAGGAACCGACCTTGAGGCAGGACGGTGTGCCGGCCAGGTACGTCTTCGTGGCATCGCCCTGGTCCCCCGCCTGGAGGCTGCCGCCACCGGTGCCGGTCGGCGAGTAGGCGCCGACGAAGTAGTAGGACCGGGCGGTGAGCGCGCTGAACGTGGACTTCTTGGTGATCGTGGCGTAGGCGTCCCAGTCGGAGGCCGGCGCCGAGATCCGAATCTCCTTCTTGGCCGCGTCGAAGGTGCCCGTCGCGTTGCCGGCGATGCCGGAGTGCAGGCTGCCGTTGACGTAGCCCGGCGTGAAGCTCGTGAACGTGGGCGTGGTGGTGACACCCAGCCACAGGGTGTTCTTCTCGCCCGGCACGTCGAAGTCGAGGTAGTAGCTGCGGCCCGTCGGCGCCTTGCTGTCACTGGTGCCGACAGCGGCGGTGCGGATCGCGATCGTGACGGTCTTGCCGTCACTGGACAGGTCGCCACTGAGGATGTCGAGGTTGCCGTCGTGCCCGAAGACGGGGTTGGAGCCGTCGTCGCCGGCCGCGTCCTTGATGAGGTTGCAGACCTTCTTGGGGGCTGCGGCGCCCGCCGCGCCCGCGAGGACCAGCGAAGCGGTGACGGCCGCGGTGACGGCCGGACGGACGATCCTCATGCGTGCTCCTGGGAACTCGGCGTCTGGTTGGGCCTTGCGAGCGAGATTCGCCGCGCTAGGGACTCCTCCTGCCCGCGGCCGCAAAGTGTCCGTTTTGCGGTAGCTGCGCGGCGCGAGCAGGAAAAGCGGCGCTCCACGGCGAAAGATCACGCAACCCAGCTCACCCAGGAGACACCCATGCGCTTGCGCAGCCTCGTCCTCGTCGCGTCCGCAGCGGCGGCCCTCGCCGCACCGTCCGCCGTCGCGTCCCAGCCCGCGCCGCAGGTGACCGACCCCGCGGGCGACGCGACCTTCGTCAACGGCCAGGGCTTCGTGAACGGGCCAACCGCCAGCGGGCCGACCAACCAGGCCTACGCCGACGTCACCGGGGTGCTGTGGCGGCCCTACACGGTGAAGCAGGGCACCAGGAGCGTCTTCGGTGGCTTCACAGTCGCCACGACGCTCTCGGCGCCGCCGACGCCCCCGACGGGGACCACGCTGGTCTACCGCATGCTCGGCCAGGTCGACGGCGACAGCACCCTGTTCCTCGGCCCGGTCTACTACACATCGAAGAGCAGCGACCCCAACCAGCCGCAGTCAGCGCTGCGCGACGACCTCGAGGGCGCCACGCGCCTGACCCCGCTCGCCCTCCCCACGATCACCGGGAGCACCATGACCTGGACGGTGCCGGCGAGCGCGCTGCCCAAGGAGTTCAAGGTCGGCAAGAAGCTCACGAACCTCTACTTCGAGGTCCGGGAGATCGAGGACTTCCACGGGGTGGTCGTCCCGTCCGTCGTTCCCTCGTACGGCGGGGCCACGGGTCTCGGCGTCGGCATCGTG
Organism: Frankiales bacterium; assembly: GCA_033851885.1. Classification (GTDB taxonomy): domain Bacteria; phylum Actinomycetota; class Actinomycetes; order Mycobacteriales; family SCTD01; genus RYN-111. The sequence goes on from JAWWOJ010000501.1 coordinate 5,950, forward strand.
GACAACGGCACCTCGACCAGCAGCTTCACGGTGGGCTGAGACACCGGACACAGCCGGAGCCAGCCGCCGCGCGCGAAAGGGCAGGTTCAGGTTCCTCCGGGGGTCCGACTCGTACCCTGCAGGGAACCCCCTGTGCCGGTGAGGCGTCCTCGGAAGGTACGGCGAGGACCGCTACCGGCCGACCCGAGGAGTGACGAGGCGTGACGAACCCGCGAGGACCGCGGGACGGCGACGAGCCGTCCGGCGACTCGGGCCTGCCGCCCCACCTCGACCCCCGTGGCCGCAAGAACGCCCCGCCGCGGGTGACGAACGCCTACCGCCAGGCCGCCCGGGGCGGCCCCGCACCCCGCCAGCGGCCACCCGCCGCTCCGCAGCCCGTCCGCCGTCCCTCCCGGGCCGGCCGCAGCGGTGGGCAGCGCGTGGCGAGGGCGCTGTCCTGGCTGGCGCTGGGCATGGCCGTCGTGGTGCTGGTCGCAGCGGGCGGGCTCTACCTGGCCTTCAACCACTACCTCGGACAGATCACCCACATCGACGTGCTGCCAGGCGGTCACCGGCCCGCGAAAGCGCCCAACCACGCGCAGAACTTCCTGCTCGTCGGGTCGGACAGCCGCGACGGCAGCAACGGGGTCGGCACGCAGGGCTCGGGCGCGACCTACGTGACGGGCCAGCGTTCGGACACGGTGATCCTGGCCCACCTCTACGGCAAGAGCGACAACGTGGAGATGGTGAGCTTCCCGCGTGACTCCTACGTGGAGATCCCGGCCTACACCAACCCGAAGACCCATACGACCAGGGCAGCTCACTTCGACAAGCTCAACAGCGCCTTCAGCGAGGGCGGCCCGACGCTGCTGATCCAGACGGTCGAGCACCTGTCGAACATCCGCATCGACCACTTCGTGCAGATCGACTTCACCGGATTCAAGAAGATGGTCAACGAGGTCGGTGGCGTCGACGTCTGCCTCACCAGCGCCGCCAAGGACCACTTCTCCGGCATCAACCTGAGCGCCGGTCACCACCGCATCAACGGCGACGTGGCCCTGGCCTTCGTACGCCAGCGGCACGGCCTCGCCAACGGCGACATCGACCGGATCGCCCGTCAGCAGCAGTTCATCGGATCCCTGTCGCACAAGGTGCTGTCGGCCGGCACGCTGCTCAACCCGCTCAAGCTCAACGGCTTCCTGGACGCCGCGACGTCGTCACTGAAGGTCGACAAGGGCCTGACCGGCAACGACATCAAGAACCTGGCACTGCGGATGCGGAAGTTCAACTCCGGCGGCGTCATCTTCACGACGGTGCCGATCTCCGACATCGGCGGCCGCCGCAACGGCGCGAGCGTCGTGCTCCTGGACGCGGCGAAGGACACCTCGCTGTTCACGGCGCTGCGCAACGACCAGGCCCCCGGGTCCAGCAAACCGACAGCGCCGACCAAGGTCACTCTCATCGTGGCCCCGAGCGCCGTCCGGGTCTCCGTGTTCAACGGCTCGGGCGTGAACGGCAAGGGCCGCCAGGCGGCCAACGACCTGGCAGGTGTCGGCTTCACGATCGCCGGCCCGGCGCAGACCCGCGGCACCGGCGCGACGCAGACCGTCATCTACTACGGCCCGACGAAGAGCGACTCGGCCAAGACGCTGCAGGCGGCGATCCCGGGCTCGACCGTCCAGGAGGACACCAGCCTCGGCCGCACTCTCACGCTGGTGGTCGGGACCGACTACACCGGCGCGCACAAGGTGACGGTCACGCCGCACGCCTCGACCCCACCGTCGACGAGCACCGCCGCCCCGGTCCGCACCGCGGCGAACAACCCCTGCACGGCCTGACGTCAGAAGGTCAGCGAGCCCGACGTCGGGAGCAGCAGCACCATGGTCTTGCCGGGGCGCAGCGCGATCTGCTTGCCGGCCGCGTTGTAGTAGCGCGTGGCCCCGTAGCCGGTGCGCTTCCACGTGCCGGTGAGGCGCTGGCCGTCGCGCAGGATCGTCACGGAGCCGCTGCCGTTGGTCTTGGTGAACGGCGTCGGCTGACCGTGCACGTCCACGAACCGGCTGTGCAGGATGGCCACCCGCTGGACCACGATGTTGGCCGGCGCGACGCCCGTCATCGGCGTGCCGTTCTGCGTGATCGACCAGGTGTGCGTGGCCGGGTGGTAGGTCAGGCCGACGCGAGTGAACGACGAGAACGCGGCCACGGCCGACGGCGTGGCCACACCGGTGGTCGGGGTGCCTGCCGAGAAGGTGAAGCCGACGTCCTTGACCGTGTTGGTCGGGTTCAGCGACGACAGCTTGCCGAGGTCGACGAAGAAGTTGCGGGCGTCCCTGCGCTGGGCGCCCAGCCGGTAGGCGCGGGAGAAGTCGTCGTAGGACCCGTCCTTGAGCCAGCCGGAGCGCTGGGCGGACCGGAAGATCGCGAGCACGCCGCTGTTGGCACCGGAGAAGCCCAGCGGCGGCTGGTCGTAGGCCCGCAGCACGCCCACGTCGGACTCGCGCGCCGAGCGCACCGGGCCCACATCCTCGGTCCCGGAGGCCTTGAGCTCATAGATCGCGAGGAAGCGGGTCAGGCCGCCCTCGACGAGCTCCTGGTAGAGGACCGAGGAGCGCCCGAGGCCCTTCTGGTAGGGCCGGGCGAGCGGCGCGTTGTCGATCTTCACCGCGACGACCGGACCGCCCCGGGCGACCAGACCGGTGAGAGCGTCCCTCGCCACCACGGGTGCCGGCGCCGGACTGGCGCTCGCGGACGGCGTGGTGACCGCGGCCGGCTTCACCGCGACCTTGTGACCCGAACCGCTGCAGGCCGCCATCGTGCTGACGGCACTGAGGGCAGCCACAGACACGGCGACCGACTTACAGGAAAGAGCACGAGAACGCATGCATCTGAGGGTAAGTGGACACCTGCCCGCGGCTTGCCGACTCGCCGAAGAGTGAGGGCGTTCTAGCGTGATCGCGTGCTCTCCCACCTCACGGCAGGCCTGGTCGCCGACCGCGACCCCGCCCAGCCGCTGCTGACCTACATCGCCGGCCCGGCCCGGATCGAGCTGTCCGGCGCCACCACAGCCAACTGGGTCTGCAAGACCGCCAACCTGCTCGTCGACGGGTACGACAGCCCGGCGCGGGTCGGAATCCTGCTGCCGCTCCACTGGCAGCTGCCGTGCCTGCTCCTCGGGGCCGTCGCCGCCGGCGCGACGGTCGTGGTCAGCTCCGACCCGGCCCGGCTCGCCGGCTGCGCGGTCGCGTTCACGACCGTCGAGACCGCCGAGGCTGCCCTCGACGCCGGGGTGGACGAGGTCTTCGCCTGCTCCCTGACGCCCTTCGGGTCCCGGCTGGCCGAGCTGCCGGCCGGCGTGAGCGACGCCGCGGTCGAGATCCCGGGCTACGGGGATCGGTTCGGCGGCCG
>JAWWOJ010000502.1:0-3686 GCA_033851885.1 Frankiales bacterium
CGGGCCGTGCGCGACGCCGCCGACGAAGGGCAGCCCGGGCAGGGTCGCGCCCGCCTGCGCCACGAAACCCTCGACCGGGAAGCTGAAGGGATCGGCGAGCAGCACGGCCACCTCGTCAGCGGGCTGCGCCACCTCGGGCATCCCGACCACGGCGACCTTGCCGTCGGAGGGCATCACCTCGAGGTGGAACGTGCGCAGGGAGGCCCCCGGAAGCACGGCCACCCAGACGCTGACGGCCGAGGTCGCCTCCACTCCGGCGCCGCCACCGATCACCCCACCGGCGCTGCAGCCGAGAGTCGCGGTCGCACCCGTGAGCTTCAGCGCCCACTCGCCGGCTGCCGCGGGGTCCTCGCCGCAGACGAACACGGCGGCGAGGTCGGGGGTGCGGCCGTGCAGCGGCGCCAGCGCAGCCGCGACCGCCGTCTCCGCCGCCCCGATCAGGTCGGAGGAGACGCCGATGCCGTCCCCGAAGCGTCCCACGGCGCAGATCCTTGCAGGGATGCGAGATCGGGGGCCTCGACGTAGCGTGAGGGAGTGAGCCAACCGGACATCAAGACGCTGGCCGCTCTGCGCGAGAGCGGCCACCTCCACAAGACCGTCAAGGCGGAGATCCGCGACAACCTGCTCGCGCGGCTGGCCGCCGGGGAGCCGTCGTTCCCCGGCATCCTCGGGTACGAGGACACCGTCGTGCCCGAGGTCGAGCGCGCGCTGCTCGCCGGTCACGACCTCGTGCTGCTCGGCGAACGCGGACAGGGCAAGACGCGCATGATCCGCACCATCACCGGCCTGCTCGACGAGTGGACGCCGGTCATCACGGGCTGCGAGATCAACGACCACCCCTACGTCCCGGTCTGCGTGCGCTGCCAGCAGGTGGCCCACGCGCAGGGCGAGCAGACGCCGGTCAGCTGGAAGCACCGCGACCAGCGGTACGGCGAGAAGCTGGCCACACCCGACACCTCCGTGGGCGACCTCATCGGCGACGTCGATCCCATCAAGGTGGCGGAGGGTCGCACGCTCGGCGATCCGGAGACGGTGCACTACGGACTGGTCCCCCGCACCAACCGGGGCGTCTTCAGCGTCAACGAGCTGCCTGACCTCGCCGAGCGCATCCAAGTGGCGCTGCTGAACGTCCTCGAGGAGCGCGACATCCAGGTCCGGGGCTACACGCTGCGACTGCCCCTGGACCTGCTGCTCATCGCCAGCGCGAATCCTGAGGACTACACCAACCGGGGCCGCATCATCACGCCGCTGAAGGACCGGTTCGGCGCCGAGGTCCGCACCCACTACCCCGTCGACCTGCACCATGAGCTCGCCCTCATCCGGCAGGAAGCGCTGCTGCAGTGGGAAAGCACGCCGGTCGTCGTACCCGACCACCTGCTCGAGATCGTCGCCCGGTGGACGCGTCTGGTCCGGGAGTCGCCCCAGGTCGACCAGCGCTCCGGCGTCAGCGCACGCTTCGCCGTCGCCGCTGCCGAGACGATCGCCGCGTCCGCCGTACGCCGGTCTGCGGTGACCGGCGAGTCAGCTGTCGCCCGGGTCTGCGACCTGCCCAGCGTCGTCCCTGCGAGTCGCGGCAAGGTGGAGTTCGAGGCGGCCGAGGAGGGACGCGAGCTCGAGGTGCTCGAGCACCTGCTGCGCAAGGCGACCGCCGACACCTTCCGGGCCGGCCTCGCCGGTCTCGACCTCTCCGGACTCCAGGGCCGCTTCGACGAGGGCGGCATCCTCGAGACAGGTGACCTGGTGCCCGCAGCCCAGCTGCTCGCCGATCTCGGGACCGTGCCCGGCCTGTCGCAGCTGCTGCAGCGGCTCGGGGTCGAGGAGGAGTCACCGGGTCTCGCCGCGGCCGCGCTCGAGTTCGCGATGGAGGGCCTGCACCTGAACCGTCGGCTCGCCAAGGAGACGGTCGGCAGCCGCACCGTCTACGGCCACTGATGAGCACCTGATGGGTGACCCGACCCTCGGTGTCCCCGACACCTACGCGCTGCGCCGCCGGGTGCTGCTGACCGGCCTGGTCGCCTTCGCGCTCTTCCTCGGGCTCGGCTGGCTGATCGCCTGGCTCGACGTCGACGAGGCCTGGCTGCTCATCGCGATGGCGATCGCCTACGTCGTGGTCATCCGCCCGATGCTCCGACCCGTCCGGGACGCCATCCGGCTCCGCCGCCGGCTCGCCTACTCCGCCTACCTGGCGGAGAAGGAGAGGAGCGGCGAATGACCTCCCGGTACGGCGCCTGGGCAGGCGGGCGCGACCCGCTCGAACCACCGTTCGACGTGGCCGAGGCCGTTGATGAGATCGGCGAACGGGTCATGGCGGGCGACAGCGTGCGGCAGGCGCTGCGCGACCTGCTTCGCCGCGGGACCGACGGGCTCCGGGGTCTGGACAACCTGCGGAGGCAGACGGCGAGCCGGCAGCGTGAGCTCCGCAAGCAGGGCCGGCTCGACGGCACCCTGAAGGAGGTCCGCGAGCTGCTCGAGAAGGCGCTCGAACTGGAGCGGTCCGCGCTGTTCCCCGACCCGTCGGACAGCGCCCGGATGGCCGAGATGGAGCTCGACGCGCTGCCCACCGACACGGCCCGCGCCGTTCAGGAGCTCAAGCCCTACCAGTGGCGCAGCCCCGAGGCGCGCGAGGCATACGAGCAGATCGACGACCTGCTGCGTCGCGAGGTCCTCGACTCGCAGTTCCAGGGGATGAAAGACGCCTTGGAGAGCGCCGGCCCCGAGGACCTGCAGGCGGTCAAGGACATGCTGGCAGACCTCAACCAGATGCTCGAGGCCGACGCCCGTGGCGAGCACACCCAGGAGCAGTTCGACGAGTTCATGGCCCAGCACGGGCAGTTCTTCCCGTCCAACCCGGCCGACCTCGAGGAGCTGGTCGACGAGCTCGCGCGTCGGTCCGCCGCGGCCCAGCGGCTGATGGATTCACTGACACCTCAGCAGCGCCAGGAGCTCTCCGAGCTGATGGACGGCGCGATGGACCTGGACATGCAGTCGCAGCTGGCGCAGCTCGGCGATTCCCTTCGCACGGCCCGACCCGACCTGCAGTGGGGCGGCCGCGAACGGATGAGCGGTGAGCAGGGGATGGGGCTCGGAGACGCGACGACCGCGCTTCAGGAGCTGGCCGATCTCGACGACCTCGAGGGTGCCCTCAGCCAGGACTACCCCGGTGCCTCACTCGACGACATCGACGAGGCAGCGGTGCAGCGCGCCCTCGGTCGCGGCGCCCTCGACGACATCCGGGCGCTGCAGCGCATCGAGCGGGAGCTCAAGGAGCAGGGCTACCTCACGCACGACGCGCAGGGCCGGCTCGAGCTGTCCCCCCGTGCCGTGCGACGGCTCGGTGCGACCGCGCTCCGCAAGGTCTTCGCGCAGGTCTCGTCCCGCAGCCGGGGCAGCCACGACGTCCGCGACGCCGGGGCGGCCGGGGAGATCACCGGCGCCTCGCGGCCGTGGCAGTTCGGCGACGAGCAGCCGCTCGACGTGATCCGCACCGTGCGCAACGCCGTGCTCCGTGACCCGCACCGGTTGACGCTGCAGGTCGACGACTTCGAGGTCGTCGAGACCGAGCGCCGCACCACCGCTGCCGTCGCGCTGCTGGTCGACCTGAGCTTCTCGATGGAGCTGCGCGGCACCTGGGGTGTCGCGAAGCAGACCACGCTCGCGCTGCACTCCCTTGTGACCACCCAGTTCCC
>JAWWOJ010000503.1:0-14769 GCA_033851885.1 Frankiales bacterium
TCGACCATCGCATCCCCGACGGGAGCTTCCTCAGCCCGGACCGGCGCGCGCTGCTGGGTGCGTACTTCACCCAGGAGCTCGCCCTCGAGGGAGCAGCGCTGTTCAACCCCTCACTCGTCGCGCACCCGGACCAGACCGGGCTGCGCGACGACGAGCTCCGGTTCGTGATGAGCCTGCGCGCTGTCGGCGAGGGACACATCTCGTGCGTGGAGTTCCGGACGGGCGTGCTCGGCGCCGACGGCGAACTCCGGCTCGACCCGCCCGGCCCGTACGTCGGGTCGGGAACCGTCGGCCCGACCCCGCTTGCGAGGAAACTCGTGGGGGCGCTGCTCGCAGAGTCAGGGGCCGACACGGAGAGCACCCGCTATCTGCTGAGCAGGCTGCCGGACCCGTTCACGCAACAGGACCTCGAGAAGGCGCTGACGGCGCTGCACGGGCAGCAGCTCACCCGCCATGGGGCCGGCCACACCGACGACCTGACTCGACGCATCACCAGCAGCGCGTACGGGCTCGAGTTCCCCGCGTCGTCGGCGTTCGCCGAACGGGTGCTCTACCCCCACGCGCCGGCCGAGAGCCACGGCATTGAGGACGCACGGTTCGTGCGGTTCGTCGACGACGACGGGACGGTGATGTTCCGGGCGACCTACACCGCGTTCGACGGTCACCACATCCAGATCCATGCCCTCGAGACCCCCGACTTCCTGACCTTCCGCTTCTTCCCGCTGGCCGGTCCGGCCGCCCGCAACAAGGGATTGGCGCTGTTCCCCCGCAAGGTCGGCGGGCGGCACCTGGCGCTGTCCCGGTGGGACCGGGAGAGCTGCTCCGTCGCGACGTCGGCCGACGGGCTGCGCTGGGACAAGGCGGTGACCGTCCACGTCCCGCAGCAGCCGTGGGAGGTCATTCAGACCGGAAACTGCGGAGCGCCGGTCGAGACGTCCGAGGGCTGGGTCGTCCTCACGCACGGCGTCGGCCCCATGCGCGAGTACGCGGTCGGAGCGCTGCTGCTCGACCTCGACGACCCCACCGTCGTGCTCGGTGCCCTCGACGAGCCGTTGCTCGCGCCCGACGACGACGAGCGGGTCGGCTACGTCCCCAACGTCATCTACTCGTGCGGCGGCCTCACGCACGGCGACCAGCTGCTGCTGCCCTACGGTGCCAGCGACTCGACGGTGCGGTTTGCGGTGCTCGACCTGCCGCTGCTCGTGGAGCGGCTGCTCGCGACCCGGGCGAACAAGGCGGCGTAGTCGGCCACCATGCGCTGGGCGCTGAACCGCGCCTCGACATCCTGCCGGCAGGCCCGCCGGTCGAGGTCGGGCACCTGAATCACGGCGGCGACCGCTGCCTCGACGTCGGCCACCAGGAACCCGGTGGTGCCGTGGCGCACGATCTCCGGCAGCGCGCCCAGCCCGAACGCGACGACCGGCGTGCCGGTCGCGAGGGACTCGACCACCGACAGGCCGAACGGCTCGGCGAACGAGATCAGGTGGAGCAGGGCCAGCGCCCCGCCGAGCAGCGCGTTGCGCTCCCGCGGCCCGACCGGTCCGACGTAGGAGACGGCCGCCTCGGACAGGTGCGGCGCGACCATGGCATCGAAGTACGCCTGGTCCTGGACGATGCCCGCGATGACGAGCGGAAGGCCGACGCGCCGGGCGACCTCGATGGCGAGGTGGGTTCCCTTGTGCGGGTGGATGCGGCCCAGGAAGAGCAGGTACTCCCCCGGCTTCTCCTCGAAGGTGAACCCCTCGAGCTCGATGCCGTGGTGGATGGTGGCGTCGTAGGTCAGCGCGGCGTGGCGATCCGCATCGCTGATCGAAACGTAGTGCGCGATGTCGTCGTACGCCTGGTAGACGGGCACGATCTGCTCCGACGAAAAGCCGTGGATCGTCGTGACCACAGGCGTTCTCACCAGCCTGCTGTAGGTGAGTGGCAGGAAGTCGAACTGGTTGGACAGCACGTCGAAGTCGTCGGCGCGGGCGAACGCGGCACCGATGTGCAGGGCCTCGACGACCTTCGCGTCGACCATCACGTCCTCCTCATAGCCCCGAGGCACCACGGAGTGCAGGGAACCGGAAGTCTCGGAGTCGGCGGTCGCGAACAGCGTGACCTCATGCCCCAGGGCCACGAGGCCTTCAGCGAGGGTCGAGGCGACCTGTTCCCACGGTCCATAACCACGAGGCGGCGTCCGGTGCGCGACCGACGACAGCACCCCGATGCGCAGCGGTGCCGTCATGCGGCCCGGCGACGGGCCTGCAGGCCGACGGTGTGCAGGTGCCGGAGTCCCAGGCGATAGGACGCGAGCAGACCCGTCTCGACATAGCGGACGTCGCGGCTCCGGCAGAAGTCGCGGACGAGCGGCTGCGCCCGCCGCAGGCTCGACCTGGGCATGCTTGGGAACAGGTGGTGCTCGATCTGGTAATTGAGGCCACCGAGCAGGGCATCGACGACGCGCCCCGGTCGCACGTTGCGAGCCGTCAGGACCTGAGAGCGCAGCAGGTCCAGCGGGTCGTCCTCGGTCACGGTCGGCATCCCCTTGTGGTTGGGGGCGAAGGCCAGGCCGAGGTAGAGCCCGAACACGCCCTGCTGCACGGCGAGGAAGGCGACCGCGTGCCCGAGCGGCAGCAGCCAGAGCACGAGCCCGACGTTGACGAGCAGGTGCAGAGCCAGGCCGGACAGCTCGGCCCACCGCACCGAGCCGTCCCTGCGCCGGAGGGCAAGCACGCTGTTGAGGTGGAGGCTGAGCCCCTCGAGGGTGAGCATGGGCAGGAAGAGCACGGCCTGCCAGCGGGTGACGATCCGCGCGAGCCCGGAGCGCTCGGCGGCGTGCTTGCCCACCCACACCAGTGCACCTGGGCGGACGTCGGGATCGCGTTCCTCGTCGTTGGGGTGCGCGTGGTGGGCGTTGTGCTTTTCGTTCCACCACCCGAAGCCGAGGCCGATGCCGAGGTTGCCGAGCAGGCAGCCGAGGACCGCGGTCACCCGAGGATCGCGGGACACCTGGTGGTGCCCGACCTCGTGACCGAGGAACCCGAGCTGCGTGAAGACGCCGCCCATGACGGCCGCGATCACGAGCTGCCACCAGGTGACGCCCGCCAAGCCGAAGGCCGTACACACCAGTCCCAAGGCAACGAGTGCGAGTCCCAGTGCCCGGGCGAACGCCCACGGGCGCGGCCGCAGGAGTCCTGCTCCCTTGACCTGGGCGCGGAGCTCAGCGAAATCCTGACGCGGCAGAGCGGGTGCGACGGTGAGAGCCATGGCCCCATGCCCTTCGGGTAGCTGGGGGCGCCGAGGGGTGCACATGGTCCGGACAGGTCCGCGTCGCTGAAGGCTCAGTATGACACGTGGGGCACCCGTCGTACCGTCGAGGCATGTGCCGCAACATCAAGCCGCTCAACAACTTCGAGCCACCGGTGACCGACGACGAGGTCCGGTCCGCAGCGCTGCAGTACGTCCGCAAGATCAGCGGGACGACCAGGCCGGCCCAGATCAACGAGGCGGCCTTCGCGGCCGCCGTCGCCCAGGTCGCTACCGCCTCGCGGGACCTGCTCGACCGCCTCGTGACCACGGCCCCGCCCAAGGACCGGGAGGTCGAGGCAGCCAAGGCCCGGGCCCGCTCCGCGGCCCGCTACGGGGCATAGGGTCCGAGCCATGACGGCGCTCCTCGGCTGTGCGCTCCTCGTGGCGGTCGTCGCCGCGGTGCGCGGCACCTGGTCGCCCTGCGGACTGTCGATGCTGTCGGCCATCAACCCGCTGTCCGAGCAGTCGCGTGGACACCGCTACGGACTGACGTGCACGTGGTTCGTGGCCGGCTCGGTGCTGGGCGGGGTGGCGATGGGTGCCCTCGGTGCGGTGCTGTCGCCACTTGCCTCTCTGGTGCCAGCGGCCGCTGTCGGGTGCGTCGCCGCCCTGGTCACGCTGGCATCCGACCTGCGGCTGGGCGGCTTCTCCCTCCCGACGCACCCGCGCCAGGTCGACGAGACCTGGTTCGGGGCGTTCCGCCGCTGGGTGTACGCCGCGGGTTTCGGCGCGCAGATCGGGATCGGCTTCGCCACCTACATCATGACGGCCGCGACCTACCTGGTCGTCGTCCTCGCGGCGCTGACCGGGTCGGCCGTCGCAGCCCTCGCCGTGGGAGCCGTCTTCGGCTTGCTCCGCGGACTCGCTGTGCTGCTGAGCGCTGCCGCCCAGACGCCGGCGGACCTGCGACGGCTGCACCGTCGGCTCGACCGGCTGGGTCCCTGGTCGTCACGCACCGCTGTGGCGGCGCAGGCGTTCGTGGCGGTCGTTCTCGCCGACCAGTCCGCCGGACCTGCCGGAACGCTGATCGTCGTGGTCGCCCTGGCCGCTGCTGCGGTCACTCATGCGATCTTCGGCACCGTCGGGAGGTTGCCCACCCGGCTGCGCACCGTACCGGCCGAGAGCTCCGCCTCCTCCCACGGGAGATAGCGGGTGTGTCGCGTCAGGTAGCGGACGCAGACGGCCAGCAGCCAGGGGCCTCGTACGTCGAACTGGCCGTCGAACCGGTCGTAGCCCAGCCTCGAGGCCGTCGGCCGGTTGCCGACGATCAGGCCCTCGACGCGCAGCGCGGCGTAGGCGCCCAGCAGTGGACCGTCCTGAACGAGGCGCACGTCGAGCACCTTCCCCAGCTGTTCGCCGCCCGGGCCGACCACGGGGAGCCCGAGCAGCTCAGCGCCGCGCACCGCGCGCTCCTGGCAGGCGTCCGATGAGGTAGTCCCGGGCCCGGTCCTCGTTCGGGTGCACCCCGAGCTCCAGCCGCGTCCTGGAGATGCCGATGTCGGCACCGAAGTCGGTCACCAGCTCCATGCCGATCCGGCCCGGGCCTTCCTCGCTGCCGCGCGACAGCACGTGCGACCAGAAGACCACCCACCGCCCGAGCGGCCCTCCCAGCCGCGGGCCGAGGGCCTGTGGTCCGGTGAGCATGGCCACGACGTAGGGCGGCGACCCGTCCTCGGGCACCAGCAGTTCGACGTCATCGACCCTGCCGACAGCGTGACCGTCAGGATCGACGACCTGCCGGTCGAGCAGGTGCAGCGCGAGGTCCCTCGTCCGCCCGGTCACTGGAACCGGTCCGCGAGGGAACGCAGCCCGACCAAGGTCGCGCGGAGCCGGTCGGCGAGCGCCGGGAGCTTGTCGAGCTCGCCTCGCCGGCACACGATCCGCATCTCGGTCAGCCCGGTCGCGGCCGAGCTGAGCAGGTCGTCGACAGTGCCGCGCAGGGTGTCGGCGGCGGCGTCCGGCGGCTGTACTCCGTCGAAGGTGGACTGCACCGAGAGCGCGTCCTTCTCGGCCGACCCGATGAGCACCGACAGGTAGGAGCCGGTCGCCTTGTGCCGGCGTGCGGCGTCCGCACCGAGGAGGGCGGTGGCGACGGAGGACGCGACGGACTTGGCCGAGTTGCCCGCCTTCAGCTCGTAGTCGCGGTCGTCGAACGACGGGGAGACGCAGCCGCTCAGCAGCAGGACGAGAAGCAGTGCCGCCAACCGCCTCATCGTGGGCCGTGCCGGATGACCAGCACCAGCAGCAGCAGGAGAAGCAGTCCCAGCTGCAACCAGGCGCCGGCCAGCACGAAGCCTTGGTTCACGCCCCCGCTGTGCCCCTGGCCTGCACACCGGAAACACAGCCGGCTGTCAGCACCCACTGTGCAAGATCCTCATCATGGGGAAGGGTCGTGACGTGCTGGGACTGCCCTCGGGTGTGATGGCCTGCCTCTTCGACCTGGACGGCGTCCTCACCGATACCGCCTCCGTCCATCAGGCAGCCTGGAAGCAGGTCTTCGAGCAGGAGACCGGCAAGCCCTTCACCCCGGCCGACTACCAGCAGTACGTCGACGGCAAGCCCCGCGAGGACGGCGTACGGGACTACCTGCGCAGTCTCGGACCCGAGCCAGACGCACAGACCGTCACGCGTGTCGCGGAGCGCAAGAACGATCTGGTGCAGGAGAAGATCCAGCACGACGGGGTGAAGGTCTTCGAAGGCAGCCGGCGTTACCTGGAAGCGTGTCGTACGGCCGGCCTCCGCCGCGCTGTCGTGTCCAGCAGCGCCAACACCCAGCTCGTGCTCGAGGTCACCGGGCTGGCCCCCCTGGTCGAGGCGCGCATCGACGGGGTGACGGCGAAGGCGCAGGGTCTGCCCGGCAAGCCCGCCCCCGACACGTTCCTCGCCGGAGCGCGCGAGCTCGGTCTCGAACCGTCACAGTGCGCCGTCTTCGAGGACGCCCTCGCGGGGGTCGAAGCGGGCCGTGCCGGGCGGTTCGGCTATGTGGTCGGGGTCGACCGGGTCGGTCATGCGCAGGCCCTGCGAGAGCATGGAGCCGACGTCGTCGTGACGGACCTCGGGGAGCTGCTGTGATCGACCACGAATGCTTCCCCGTCGAGCCATGGCAGGTGCGCGAGTCGTCGCTGGGGCTGGAGCAGCTCGCCCAGACGGAGTCCCTGTTCGCCCTGTCCAACGGACACATCGGCCTTCGGGGGAACCTCGACGAGGGCGAGCCACATGGCATCCCCGGCACCTATCTCGGGGGTCTGCACGAGATCCGGCCGCTCCCCTATGCCGAGGCGGGCTACGGATACCCGGAGTCGGGGCAGAGCGTCGTGAGCATCACGAACGGCAAGCTCATCCGGCTGTTGGTCGACGACGAGCCGCTGGACGTCCGCTACGGCGACCTGCGCCGCCACGAGCGGGTGCTCGACCTCCGGGCCGGCACCCTCACCCGCGACCTCGAGTGGACCTCGCCCGCGGGCAAGGCGGTCCGGGTGCGGTCGGTGCGCCTCGTCTCGTTCACCCACCGGTCGGTGGCGGCCATCGCCTACGAGGTCGAGGCCGTCGCCGACGACACCCGGATCGTGCTCCAGTCGGAGTTGGTGGCCAACGAGCAGCAACCCCCGCCGTCCGACGACCCCCGCGTCTCCGCCGCCCTGACCAGTCCGCTCGTCGCCGTCAGCAGCGACCGGGACGACGCCGGGGCCATCCTGCTGCACCGCACCAGGGGGACGGGGCTGCTGATCGGCGCCGGCATGGACCACGTCTTCGAACTGCCCGAGGGCGCTGTGCTCGAGCAGGACATCCGCGACGACTGGGCTCGGACCACGATCGCGTTGACCTTGCAGGCAGGAGAGCGGCTACGGGTCGTGAAGCTGCTTGCCTATGGCTGGTCGGGGTCCCGGACCGAGCCGGCGATCCGCGACCAGGTGTCGGCCGCTCTCACCAGTGCACGCGCGCAGGGCTGGGACGGTCTCGTACGGCAGCAGCGGGAGGCGCTCGACGCCTTCTGGGCCGGTGCCGACGTCTACCTCGAGGGCGACCCGGTGCTCCAGCAGGCGGTGCGCTTCGGCCTGTTCCACGTCCTGCAGAGCGGCGCCCGTGCAGAGCGCCGCGCCATCGCCGCGAAGGGCCTCACGGGTCCCGGCTACGACGGCCACGCCTTCTGGGACACCGAGGGCTTCGTCCTGCCCGTCCTGACGCTGACCGTCCCGCACGCCGCCCGCGATGCGCTGCGGTGGCGGCATTCCATCCTCGACAAGGCCCGCGAACGAGCGAGGGTCCTCGGTCTGCAAGGTGCCGCCTTCCCCTGGCGCACGATCGCGGGGGACGAGTGCTCGGCCTACTGGCCGGCGGGCACGGCAGCCTTCCACGTCAACGCCGACATCGCGTACGCAGTCGAGCGGTACCGAGCTGCGACGGGCGACGAGGCCTTCGACCGCGACGTCGGCATCGAGCTGCTGGTGGAGACGGCGCGGCTGTGGCGGTCCCTCGGGCACCACGACCGGCATGGCACGTGGCACATCGACGGGGTCACCGGTCCCGATGAGTACAGCGCCCTCGCCGACGACAACGTGTTCACCAACCTGATGGCCGCGCGCAACCTGAGGGCGGCCGCCGCCGCCTGCATGCGGCACCCGCACCGGGCGGAGGACCTCGGCGTCGACACCGAGGAGCTGGAGGCGTGGCGCGACGCTGCCGCTTCGGTTGCGATCCCCTATGCCGAGGACCTGCAGGTGCACTCCCAGGCCGCCGGCTTCACCCGCTACCGGGAGTTCGACACCCGCGGCGCGTCGTTCCCGCTGTTCCTGACAGTGCCCTACGGGCTGCTCTATGCCAGCCAGATCTGCAAGCAGGCTGACCTGCTGCTGGCCCTCCACTGGTGCGGCGAGTCCTTCACCGCCGAGGACACGGCCCGCAACGTCGACTACTACGAGCGACGCACCGTGCGCGACTCGTCGTTGTCCGCGACGACGCAGGCCGTCATGTGCGCGGAGGTGGGTCACCTCGAGCTGGCTCACGCCTATGCGCACGAGGCCGCGCTCATCGACCTGCGGGACCTCCAGGACAACGGCGCGAACGGCCTGCACATGGCGTCACTCGCCGGGGCCTGGTCCGCCCTCGTCGAGGGCTTCGGCGGGATGCGCGAGAACGACGGCCGGCTCAGCTTCGACCCGGCGCTGCCCAGCGGCATCACCCGGCTGCAGTTCCACCTGCGGTGGCGCGGTGCCCTGCTGCACACCGACATCACGCACGAGCGCGCGAGTTTCACCGCCGACGACGGCGACCTCACGCTGTTCCTCGGGGGCGAGGACGTCATGGTCCCCAACGGGTCGACGCACACCATCGCCCTGAAGCCCCGCGTCGCCCTGCTGCCGCCGCCCCCGCAGCCACCCGGTCGCGCGCCGGCCGCGCCGGAGCACTAGGCCCCCAGCTCATGGGGCCGGGCGCTTACACGAACGGCAGGGTGGGTACCCGGCGATCATGACCGACTTCGGGTACTTCCTGTCGAGCGAGGAGCTGAGCCCCCAGGAGCTGGTCCGCTACGGCCGGGCCGGCGGCGACGGGCGTACCCCGGCGGGCGTCAGGATCTGCTGGGCCGTGGCCTGCGGACCGGACGCGACACGGGCCGCCGAGATGGTCGCGAAGTACGTGGAGGTCGGCTTCGACGAGGTATACATCTCGCAGATGGGCCCGGACCAGGGCGGCGGCATCGCCTTCCTGCGTGAGGAAGTGCTTCCCCTGCTGACATGACCGGACAACTCGACCGACCCGCGCCCAGCGTCGTGCTCACCACGACGGCGAACGGACGTGCGTCGGTCCTCCGTCTCCTCGGTGACCACGACCTCAGCACCGCCCCCGGGCTGCGACAGGACCTCGTGGAGCTCCACGGGACACCCCTTGTCGTGCTCGACTTCGCGCAGTGCACCTTCGTCGACAGCACCATCCTCGGCGTCATCGCCTCTGCGACGCGCACCCTGGCCGACGGTGGCGGGCGGCTCGTCGGGCTGCGGGCCGAGGGCATCGTGCACAACGCGCTGCGCGTCACAGGGCTGGACGACTTGCTGCTCACCGACGTCACCGCAGTGCTGGACTCAGACGTCCTGCTCCTCCTGCAGGAGGGCTGAGGCTCTTCCGCGACCCCGGCTACCTGCTGGCCCACCTCACCGCCGAGGGGTTTCCCGCAACCCACCAGCCCGCCGTGCCCACGACGAGGACCGCGACGTCGTCTGTCAGCGGTCCGCCCTGACGGCGCTCGGCCTCGGCGACCAGCAGCGGCCCGAGGTCCTCCCGCGCGGTACCGCTGCGCAGCAGGTCCTCCAGGTGCGCGCGCATCTCCTCGCTGCCGAGCCGGTCCGCCGTACCCGGTCCGGCACTGCCCTCGACCAGGCCGTCGGTGTAGAGCACGAGGCCCCAGTCGCCCTCGAGTGCGAAGCAGCCAGGCTCGCAGCAGCGGCCGGGCACCATCGTCAGGGCCGGCGCCGGCTCGGCGTCGAGCTCGACGACCGTGGAGCCCAGGTGCAGGAACGGTGTGGGGTGGCCGGCGAGCAGCACCTCACCGGTGCCTGCCTCGGGATGGAGGACGACCATCGCCACCGTCGCGAACCGCTCGTCGTGATCGCGCTCGGCCAGCAGGACCTGCTCCACGCCGAGCAGCACATCGCGGGCCGGCAGGCCGGCGAGCACGAGCGATCGCCAGGCGATGCGCAGGGCCACACCGAGCGCCGCCTCGTCGGGGCCGTGACCGCTGACGTCGCCGATCAGCAACTGCACGGCGGCGCCGGTCTCGACCACGTCGTAGAAGTCACCGCCGAGCAGCGCCCGCTCCCGGCCGGGGCGATAGGTCGTCGCAGTCCGGAGGAGGTCGGTCTTCAGGAGCGGTGACGGCAGCAGCCCGCGTTGCAGCCGGGCGTTCTCGCTGGCCCGGATCTCCGACGCCACCAGCTGCCGCTCGTAGACGTTGAGGCGACCGCGCTCGACGGCATAGCGGACCGAGCGCCGCAGGGCGGCACCGTCGACGTGCCCCTTCACGAGGAAGTCCTGCGCGCCCTCGGCCAGCGCCTCGGCACCGGTGGAGTCGTCGATCCGTCCGGTGAGCACCACGACGGGTACGTCGGGGACCGCCCCGCGCAGCTTGCGCAGCGAGCTCAGGCCGAGGGCGTCGGGAAGCCCCAGGTCGAGCAGCACGCAGTCGACGCGGTCGGGCCAGCGTTCGAGCGCCTCGGCCAGCGTTGCGAAGGTCGTGACGATGACGTCCGGCGCGACGTCGCGCAGCATCTCCTCGACCAGCAGCGCATCCCCGGGATCGCCCTCGACGAGGACGAGGGAGTGCTGGGCAGGCATGCGATCATCCTCGTTGCTGTTCGACAACTTTTCCACTGCCTGGTGATCTTCGCCGGAGTTACCCTTCGCTGACCTTGGGTAAGCACGACCCATGCCACGGCTGCGCAGGGTGAATCCGAACGGCCCCGGGTTCCACCGCGTCCGCCACGGCGCGGGTTTCCGCGTGGTGGACGACGGCGGCAACGCCGTGACCGACGAGGCGCAGCTGGCCCGGATCGAGGCCCTCGTCCTCCCCCCTGCGTGGGCGGACGTCTGGATCTGCCGAACCAGCAACGGCCACATCCAGGCGACCGGCGTGGACGCCGCCGGCCGCCGGCAGTACCGCTATCACGACCACTGGCGGGCCACCCGCGACCTGGCCAAGCACGAGCGGATCCTCGACTTCGGGGCGCAGCTCCCCCAGCTGCGGGAGCGGGTCTGTGGCGACCTGCAGGAGGACGGATTCGGGCGCACCAAGGTGCTGTCCTGCGCGGTCCGGCTGCTCGACCTGG
Organism: Frankiales bacterium; assembly: GCA_033851885.1. GTDB lineage: Bacteria > Actinomycetota > Actinomycetes > Mycobacteriales > SCTD01 > RYN-111. The sequence continues at coordinate 11,112 of JAWWOJ010000503.1, forward strand.
GCTTCTTCCGGGTCGGGTCGGAGCAGTACCGCACCAGCTTCGGTCTGGCGACCATCCGCAAGGACCACGTCACGGTCTCCAGGCAGGGGGTCGTGACCTTCGACTACATCGCCAAGAGCGGCAAGCACCGCGTGCAGTCGGTGGCCGAGCCGGAGGTCTGCGCCGTGGTGTCGGCCCTCAAGCGACGACGGTCGGGCGGCGAGAAGCTGCTTGCCTTCCAGGACCGCGGCCGCTGGGTCGACGTGCGGAGCTCCGACATCAACGGCCACCTCCGCGACCTCTGCGACGGCGACGTCACGGCGAAGGACTTCCGCACCTGGAACGCCACCGTGCTCGCCGCGGTGGGGCTGGCGATGCAGCAGGAGACGACGTCGATGACGGCCCGCCGCCGGGCCGTCAGCCGGGTGATGCAGGAGGTGTCCCACTACCTCGGCAACACGCCCGCGGTGTGCCGGGCCTCCTACGTCGACCCTCGGGTCATCGACCTCTTCGAGTCGGGGACCACGATCCGTCCCGACCTGCTGCGGCTCGGGGAGGACGCCGCACCCGGGACGCCCGCGACCCAGGGCTCGGTCGAGGCCGCCGTGCTGCGGCTGCTCCGGTCCTCGCAGGCGGTCGCCGTGCAAGCGTCTTGAGCTGCTCGCTTATGTGTGCGCATATGTAGGTGAACGATTGGATGCCCATGTCCTTGCTGATGGACCCGCCCATCGAGGCGGAATGGGCCGAGCACGCCGGCCCGATGACGTTCCCGGAGACCGACCACACCTGGTGCCCCGGACCCGTGGACGACCCAGGCTTCGAGACAGCCCACTGGCTCACTGAGCTCGAGGACTCGCTGCGCATCCCACCCCCGCGCGAGGCCGCGGACGAGGTCGGATGGGCCGTGCCCGGAGTGTTCGGTGATCCGCCTCCGCGGCCGCCGAGGCCGGCGCCGTCCCCTGACCTGCAGTCGCTCGCCCGGCTGGTCGCACAGCTGGCCGAGGCGGACCCTGTCGAACTGCCACCGGAGCAGGCGCTGTCCGACCTGGAAGCGTTGCTCGAGGCCGATCAGCAGCTACGGGTGGCGCGGCTCGCGAGGCTGACCGACGCGCACATCCGCAAGCTCGCGGCCCTGGAGGACGAGCCCAGCATCCAGACCTGGGCGCGCCATCGGTTCGACGACGTGCCGCGTGATGACATCAGTGCCGCCGGCACACTGCGTCCGTACGTTCACCTGCGCCGACAGGTGCAGGCGCGCCTCGTCGGAGTCGAGGCCGCGAAGCTGGTCGCCCGAGCGCTGCAGAAGCTCCGGCCACATGTCGACCGGCCCGACGGGCTGATCGATGGACAGCCAGGTGATGAGGTCGTCCCCGCCGTCGTCGGCAACCTCATCGCGCTCGTCGCAGCTGCACGGCTCGGGATGAGGGATGACGATCCGCTCCTGATCGACCTGCGGGGTCAGGTTCAGGACATCAACGGGTCGGCAGACAGCGACCTCGGGAAGCTGGAACGCGCCTTCGCGCTGATGGGCCAGAACATTCCGCTGCGGCACCTCAAGGCAGCGCTGGAGCAACAGCTCGATGCTGTCCTGCCTGTTGCTCTCGAGGAAAAAGCAGAAAAAACTCGACGGGCCAGAAACCTCAGGCTCGACAAGGACCGCGAGTCAGGCGGTGTGGTGACGATCCGGCCCGATGACGAGCTCTACGAGCTCCTCGAGACCGTGCTGGCAGCGGAGGTCAGGCGCGATCCGGAAAATCCGGCAGACACCGAGGGCAAGCGCGAGATTCGTGAGAGGGACCTGCACGGGGAGCGGCTCGAGCAGGGTGACGTCGAGGCTGACGGAGATGTCCGCTTCCCTCGGACCCGAGGCCAACGGCTCCACGACGCGATGCGGCTCGTCCTGCAGCGCTACCTCGCCGCCGGCCTGGCAGGCACGCACGACAAGGCGCCGGTCTCCGTGATGGTCACGGTTCCACTGGAAATCCTGGAAAACCGGCCAGGCTCCCTACCTGCCGTCGGCGGCACCGGACGAAGACTGCCTGCCAGCCTCGTACGACGCTGGTGGTGTGACGCCAATGTCACCGCGCTGGTGCTGTCGCAGGGACTTATCCCGCTCGGCATCACCCACACGATGCGGACGCTGACAGCCACCGAGCGGAAGGCATCCCGGGTCCAGCACGGCGAGGCGTGCTCCGGCCTGCGGTGCTGCGCGCCGAACGACCCGCTCGTCACCCTGGTCCCCCACCACGTCCGGTCGTTCGCAAAGTTCGGAAAAACCTCCATCGAGGAGACGATCTGGGCCTGCGATCGCCTCCACGACGCCATCCACCGCGGCAAGACGGTCCCGCTCCGCAGCGGCCGATGGATCAACGAGCACGGCTGGGCCGACCAACCATCCGTCGTCGACTATTGAGAGTCGGTCTCAGGCGCACACGCGTACCTGCGACCGGCGTCGAGTGAAGCAACATGCGGGGGGTCACTCGATAGTGAAGGAACCGTTCAGGGTGATGCCAGCGGTCGGGATGCTCCAGCCGAACTTCGTGAGACCCAGGTGCGTTGGAGTCATCAACTCCATGGCAAACACCCGCGCGGTGCCGGCTGACAGCTCTCCCACGACGGCGCAGTTGAGGGCGTACGCGTCGTGGTTGCTGAGATCGGTGAAGGTGCTTACGACGAACGTCGGACAGGGTTCGAGCCGGATCGTCTGGTCGGTGCGGTTGATCAGCGTCACCTCGTAGTGAAGGACCTCACCGGCCACGGCAGTCCTCGGCAACGACAGGGCCGCGGACAGCCCGGGATAGGGACTCACCAGCTTTTGCGCGAAGTCGGGGATCTGACCGAAGGTGGACACGCTCGTCCCACAGGCACCGTCGAAGTTTGCCGGCGAGTGCACGACGCCGCCGCCGGGAACTCCCACCTCAACGGCGTCATACATGCGGGGAGTCTTGGCTGGCTGCCCCACTTGCGGGCCGTAGATGCAGTGCTCGTCGGTCCCGATCACAAGGTTGGACGTCTGCCCGGGCTGGAGGTTGCTGGGATCTTCGGTCATCTGATCGAAGAACGTGCCGTGCCTGGCGTCCAGTGTCGCCTGCTGACCTCGGCTTGTTCCGACAAGGCTGGTCGGATACCCGGAGAGCGAGCACGGGCTGGTCGAGGAGTTACGAAAGGTCAGGGTGTCTCCGAGGTTGCCTGTCGCGGCACCCGACGTGTCCGGCAGCGCTGTGAGCTGATCCGCCGTACAGGCTGAGAAGCGAGCCGTCGCAACGGGCGAAGGCGCGTACGACGGAGACGTGATGACTCCGGGCGTGTCTACCCAAGGCACGACCGCGGGAGCCGTGCTCGAGGCAACGGGGGGAGCTACCCGGGCGCTGCCACCTTCGCCGAAGGTCGCAACGCCCACCACGATCAGGACGGCCGTCAACCCGGTGCCGAGGACCTGGAGGAACCGGCGGCGCCGACGTCGACCGAACGCAGCTACCTCGATGGCCGCCGCGTCAGCAGGCCGCGCAGGCAGGTCACTACGCTCCCTCAGTGAGGCGGCGATGGCTCGCTCTACCGGGTCCACGTTTCCTCCTGCCGGGCGATCATGGCGAGCCGCACCTTCTCCTTGGCCTTGGCAGCCTGGCTCTTGACGGTTCCGGTCGAACAACCGAGAACGACGGCGATCTCGGCCTCGCTC
>JAWWOJ010000517.1:0-11345 GCA_033851885.1 Frankiales bacterium
CAAGGCGATGTCGGAACAGGGCGAGGCCCGCTGACCCAGGACGAGCAGCCGTTGTACTAGGGCATGCCTGTGGGCCGGAGGTGCGCTCCGGCTGTGGCTGGGGTCAGAGGGGGAGGTCGTCGGGGTCTGCCCTTGGCGTACCGCTCCAACTCCACCAGATCCAGCGCCCGGGCAGCGAAGCGGTGCGCATCATCCCGGTCGTAGTCCGCGAGCCGGTCGAGCACCTCCTCATCCACGCCCCTGGATGCACCCATCCGCCCAGCTTACTCGCATCCATATTCGAACGCAAGTCCTAGAGACGACTTCTTTCCATGAGTGAGGTGGCAGCATCAGGTCGTGCTCGGACGCCTTCATCACGTCGTCATCGACTGCCGCGACCCGGCATCGCTCGCCGAGTTCTACTCAGCGCTCCTCGGCCGGCCTGTCACCTATCGCACCGAGGACTTCTGCGTGGTCGCCGAGACCAACCAGCACTCCGGTCTTGCGTTCCAGCGCGCGCCGGATCACCAGGCACCCACCTGGCCCGACGTCGGTGTTCCTCAGCAGATCCACCTCGACGTGATGGTCGACGACGTGGCATCGGCAGGCGCTGAAGCCCTGCGGCTCGGAGCGCGCCACCTCGGAGACGGGGTCTACGCCGACCCCGCCGGTCACCCGTTCTGCCTGGTCCCCCGACCGGCTTGGGCTGCCCCGCTCAGCCCCTGACGGCGCGATCGTCGTCCCTGCTTCCTGAGTTCTCGCGCGCCATGACACCAACCGTGCGCTCAGGTCGCGTGCGAGAGCGTGACAGGTTGCAGGAAGGGCATGGGTCAGAGGCCGTCGAAGTAGGACAGCTCCTCGGTGCGCTTGGCGAAGCGCCAGCCGGTGTCGGTGCGCCGCAGCTCGTCGTCGTACCAGAGCCCGACATAGAAGAGCTTCTTGTCGTTGATGATCATCGGGTTGAAGCAGATCGTGCGGGCTGTCGCGGCATCGCCAGTGACGATGATGATCGGGAGGCCCATGAGGTGCTGGGTGCCCTTGAACGGGGTCAGCATCTTGATGTCGAACGCCTTGTGCTCCGGCCAGCTGCCCTTGATGGCACCGGTCGAGGTGTAGTCGAGGACGCAGTCCTCGGTGAACAGCGCATCCATCTCGTCCCACGCGCGCAGGTCGAGCAGCTGGCTGTAGCGCGCGATCAGGTCCTGGATCTCGAACCTGTCGGAGAGCTCCTGCTGTGACAGCACCTACGGTTCCTTTCGCATCACGGGGCAGCTCGAGATGTCGGCCAGGTCGGCGTAGAGCGGCAACTCCTGAGCCATCGCCTGCAGCGCCGCGGGGGCGCCGAACAGCCGCGCCGGGTCGACGTAGTCCGCGACCTCGAAGGACTCGCACACGATCGCGCGCACCGCAGGCGATCCGGGGGTGAGCGTGCGGGCCACGGAATTGCGGACGTAGCCGTGCCGGCGCGGGTGCAGCTCGGCAGATGACGGCGTGTGCACGACGTGCCAGCCGTGGAAGAACTGCTCCTCCGTCAGCCGCGCCGGCTTCGGAAACCACGTGAGATGCGTCAGCAGGCCAGGCGTCACCGGCTGAGGGACCGACTCCGTGACGAGGTAGGCGTCGGACGGCACCTGCTCGACGACCTGCGGCCACACGTCGACGCTATCGACCCACAGCTCGACCAACCCGGCGAGCGCCTCGCCCCGTCCCATCAGCAGGGTCTTCTTCGACACGTTCGCGGCGGCGAACACGGCAACGGTGGAAACGCCTGGTACGTCGAGAGAAACGGCACCTTCAAGCGCCTGTGGCGACCACACCAGCAGGTCGAGCTTCTCCACTCACTTCACCATGTCGGCGAGGGCCTTCAGGTGTGCGGGGTCGTTGGCACCGCCGAGGATCAGCGTCGTGACGGGGGACTTCCGCCAGAGCTCGAGCCGCTCGGCGATCCGCTCGAGCGGGCCGCACAGCGCGATGCCGTCGCACAGCTCGTCCGGGACGGCCTTCACGGCAGCGTCCCTGTCGCCGGCCAGGAACAGGTCCTGCACCTTGTGCGCCGCCTCCTCGAAGCCGAACCGTGACACGACGTCGAGGTGGAAGTTCTTCGACTTCGCGCCCATGCCGCCGATGTAGAACGCCATCGTGAGCTTGACCCACTCGATCGCGGCCTCGACGTCGTCATTGACCACGACCGTGACGGGGCAGGCGATGTCGAAGCCCGGCTTGGCCGTCGCGAGCGCGTCGGCATAGACCGCAGGTGCGTTCTCGACGTGGAAGAAGATCGGGAGCCAGCCGTCCGCGATCTCGCACGCGAGCTCGACGTTCTTCGGACCCTCTGCACCGAGGTAGATCGGGATGTCCGGGCGGAGCGGGTGGATATTGGCCTTGAGGGGTTTGCCCAGGCCGGTGCCGCCCGGGTAGGGCATCGGGTAGTGCTCGCCGCTGTTGGTGACCGGCCCCTCGCGACGCCAGATGTCGCGGCAGACCTGGACGTACTCGCGGGTGCGGGCGAGCGGCTTGGGGAACGGCTGGCCGTACCAGCCCTCGACGACCTGCGGTCCACTGACGCCGAGCCCGAGGTTCATGCGGCCGCCCGACAGGCGGTCGAGAGTCATCGCCGACATCGCGGTCGCCGCGGGCGTCCGGGCGGACAGCTGCACCAGCCCGGTGCAGAGCTGGATGCGCGAGGTGTGGGCGCCGATCCACGACAGCGGGGTGAAGGCATCACTGCCCCACGACTCCGCGGTCCAGAGGGAGTCGAACCCGAACTCCTCAGCCTGCTTCGCCGGCGTGATCATGTCGCCCGGTCCCTCACCCGACCAGTAGCCGAACTGGAAGCCGAGCTTGAGGTCAGTGGTCATGTCACAGATCCCGGGGCAGGCCGAGGATGCGCTCGGCGACGACGTTCTTGAGGACCTCGCTGGTGCCGCCCGCGATGGTGAGGCAGCGGGTCTGGAGCATGTCCTGCGCGAGCTGGTCGAGCTCGCCGTCCCGCGAGACGCCCTGGGCGCCCCGCAGCTCGAAGCGCAGCTCCGCGACGTCCTGCTGGTGGCGCATGCCGACCAGCTTGCGGACACTCGAGGCCGAACCAGGTTCGGCACCCGACAGTTGCCGCAGCGTGGTGCGGAACGCCAGCAGCGACTGGCCGAAGGCCTCCGCGACGAGATGACCGACCTTGTCGCGCAGCAACGGATCCGGAGCGCCCACGGCCAGCACGTCCTTCAGCAGCGACTCGACGCCTTTGCCGAAGCGCGAGCCGCCGGACATCGCGACGCGCTCGTTGGCCAGCGTCGTCCGGGCGAGCTTCCAGCCACCGTCCACCGGGCCGACGACGAGCTCATCAGGGACGAAGACGTCATCGAGGAACACCTCGTTGAAGTTGTTGTGCCCCGTCAGCTCGCGCAGCGGGCGGATGTCGACGCCGGGGCACTTCATGTCGAGCAGGAAGTACGTGATGCCCTTCGAGCGGTCGGGGCCTTTGCCGTTCCCGCTGGTGCGGGCGAGCAGGATGCCCCAGTCAGCGAAGTGGGCGACCGACGTCCACACCTTCTGTCCGTTGACCTTCCAGCCGCCCTCGACCTTCTCGGCCCTGGTCGTGAGGCCGGACAGGTCCGACCCCGCACCCGGCTCGGAGAACAGCTGGCACCAGACGATGTCGCCGTGCAGTGTCGGTCGCACGAACCGCTCAGCCTGCTCGGAGGTGCCGTGCGCGACGATCGTCGGTGCCGCCCAGCCACCGATGACCAGATCGGCCCGCTGCACACCCGCGGCCGCGAACTCCTGGTCGATGACGAGCTGCTCGACGGCGGAGGCGTTGCGACCCCACGGGGCCGGCCAGTGGGGGGTCTGGAAGCCCGCATCGGCGATGGTGATGCGGCGCTGCTTGGGGTCGTCGGGCAGGGTCGCGACGAACGCGCGCACCTCCTCGCGCAACGCCGTGCTGTCGCCCAGATCGAGTTCGAGGCTGCGGCGGGTGCCTTCGAGGGCGAGGTCGCAGGCCCGACCGCGCCAGGTCGAGGGAGCGCCCACCCAGGCACGGAGCGCGAGGGCGCGCTTGAGGAACAGGTGCGCATCGTGCTCCCAGGTGTAGCCGATGCCGCCGAGCACCTGGATGCAGTCCTTCGCGTTCTCGACGGCGGCGTTGATGGCGACGGAGATGGCGATGGCCGACGACAGGTCGCGCTCCGCCGACGGTGCCTCGTCGAGCGCCCGCGCCGCGTCCCACACCACGGCGTAGGCCTGCTCGGCTCGCACGAGCATCTCGGCACACTTGTGCTTGACGCCCTGGAAGGCGCCGATCTTCTTGCCGAACTGCTCGCGGGTGGTGGCATAGGCGGCGGCGGTGTCAAGGCACCAGCCCGCGATCCCGCAGGCCTCGGCGGCAGCGAGCACGCCGGCGAGCGACTGCACGCCGGCGAGCGTCAGCCCTGGCAGGACCCGCGAACCGGGTACGACGACCTCGGCGAGCGTCACGGTGGCTGGGCGTCGCGCGCCATCGAGCCCGCTCTGCTCCACCACGGTGACCAGTGCGGCGTCGACGGCGAACCAGGTGTCGCCGGCACCGAGCACCAGGACGTCGGCCAGGGCGCCGCCGAGCACGTCGCTGACCGTGCCGCTGACGGTGATGCCTTCGTCGGTGGTAGTCGCCGTGAGCTGGTCGGAGAGCGCGACCGCACCGGTCGACGTGCCGTCGGTCAGCGACGGGAGCAGTTCCTTGGCCGGCGTACCGCCGACCTGGGACAGCACGAGGGACGTGAGCAGGGTCGGGAGCGCAGGACCCTGGGCGACGGCTCGCCCGAGTTCCTCCACCGTGACCGCCAGTTCGACACCGCCGCCGCCTGAGCCGCCGAGCTCCTCGGGGACGTGCAGGCCCAGCAGGCCCTGTCCGGCGAACGCGGACCACCAGGCCGGTCGCTCCTGTGCGGTCTCGAAGGCCGTACGCGCGCCCTCCCGGAGACCCGCTCGCTCGGCCCAGCCGCGGACCGACGCCGCCAGAGCCTCGTGATCCTCGGTCACACCGATCGACATCTGCAGGTGCCTTCCCCTTGGGTGTGTGGGATACTAGAACACGTTCCTGTTACTGGCACGTCTCGCCTCCCCGGACCGGGGTAGAACCGGTGCTAGTTTTCTCCCGGCACGGACGGCATGGACGGAGGTGAGAGCGTGACCACGACAGCGCCGGCGCAGGTCGACAGCGAGACCGCGGCGCAACGGGCACGCCGGGCGCGCATCATCTCCGCAACGCTCTCCCTCGCCTCCCGTGGCGGTTATGAGGCCGTGCAGATGCGCGAGGTCGCGGAGCGCTCCGAGGTCGCCCTGGGCACGCTCTACCGCTACTTCCCGTCGAAGGTGCACCTGCTGGTGTCGGCCATGGCCTCCGAGGTCGACCAGCTTTCGCAGCGGCTCCAGAAGCGCCAGCCACCCGGCAAGACCCGCGCCGAGCGCGTCAGCTTCGTCCTGGAGCGCTCGACCCGCTCCCTGCAACGCGACCCGTTGCTCACCGAGGCGATGGTGCGGGCCATGATGGCCGCCGATGTGACCGTCGCGCAGGAGGTCAACGCCGTCCGGCAGGGCATGAGCGACCTCATCGTCCAAGCGATCCGGGGCGACGACGGCGTGCAGGAGCACGACGTCGAGCTCGCCGCGATCCTGCAGGACGTGTGGTTCGCCCGTCAGATCGCGTGGCTCGGTGGCCGCATCGAGGCCGCGGACGTCTGGCGCGACATCCACCTCGCGATCGGGCTCGTGCTCGCCGACGACTGAGGCGGCTACTTCGGGTAGCCCGGCATCTTGCGGCCGACCGTGAAGTCCCAGTAGCCGTCCTGGCAGCGCCAGGTGTGCGCGGCCGCGGGCACCTGGCGCACCCACTTCCCGTTCTTCACCTGGGTGATCTGGATGCAGTCGCCCAGCTTTCGGCCGCCGACGTCCTGACCCGGGAACAGGCCGTTGTCCGTGTAGTTGTGCTCGTTCGCGAGCAGCGCCAGCAGACCCTTGCGCGTGGGCTTCGGACCGAGCTTGATCATCTCCTGGAAGAACAGCGCGGAGGCGCCCCAGGCGAACTGCCCGAGGTCGGTCGGGGTGGCGCCGGGCTTGATCTGCCCGAGCCACTGGGCGTAGGTCTGCAGCTCCGGGCTGGCCTGGATCTCCTCCAGCAGCGTGGGCTGGATACCGACGTAGGTGCCCTCGGCGGCGGAACCCGCCTGGCTCAGGTAGTCGGGTGTGTAGGCGGTCACCGTCGGCTCCCACACGACGGGGTGGTAGTCCTGCGCCGCGAAGGTCTTCGCAAGATTCGCCGCCTGCTGGTAGGCGCCGGAGAACGTGACGAACTGGACGCCCTTCTTCTTGAGGTCGGCGACGGTGGCCGTGTAGTCGGTCGCGGAGGTCGGCACCGGCTCGTCGGCGATCCAGTTGAAGCCATAGGCCTTCGTGTACGCCTCCTCGTCCTGCGAGGACTGCTGGCGGGTCACGTCGCCGTCGCTGTAGACGTAGCCGGCCTTCTTGATCGAGGCGCGGATCTTCGCGTCCTTCGACGTGGCGGCCCAGGCGAACTGCGCGAGCCCGCGGAAGTGGCCCGTGCCGGCGGCGTTGGCGGGGTAGACGTTCGGGACGGCCTTGATCTGGTCGGTCGTGGCGATGCCGCGGACATCCGGGACCCCGCACTGCTGCTCGGGACCGGCCGCACCCTGGTCGAAGGCCGAGATCGAACCGACACCGGCGAACCCGTTCGAGCACAGGTCGAGGGCGGCGCTGCGGTTGGCACCGGCGTCGAGCTGGCTGTCCAGGGTCTTGAGGATGATCTTGCGTCCGTAGAGGGTGCCGTAGCGCGCCGTGAAGTACTTGACGTAGGCCTGCGTGGCGAAGCGGGCGTCCTCGAACAGGCCGGGCACCGCGCCGCTCACGTCACTGATGTTGTAGATGGTGATCGAGGTGGCCGTGATGCCGACGTCGGTCTTGCCACCGTTACCGCCGGGCGGCGCCTTGGTGAAATCGCCACCACCACCGGTGCCTGTGGTCCCGGTCGTGCCCGTGGTGCCAGTCGTTCCGCTCGTGCCCGTGGTCCCCGTCGTCCCCGTCGAGCTCGTGCCAGTCGTGCCGGTCGTCCCCGTCGTGCCCGTTGTTCCGGTCGTACCCGTGCCGGTGTCACCGGTGCTGCCGGTGGTGCCGCTTCCGGTGCTACCGCTGCCGCCGCCGCTGCCTTGCGACAGTGCAGCGGTCCGCTGGGTAGGGCTCAGCCGCGCGCCGCAGGCGGCGCTCGCGAGACCGCTCAGGGCGAGCACGACAGCGAGACGACGGGCGACGGGGCTGCGTGAGGGCATCGCAGAGGGTTCCTTGTCTGGGACGGGTGCGGCGGGGAAGTGCCGTCAGGAGACGGGTAGCTCGGCGTCGAGCGGGGAGCACAGCGAGCAGGGCGCGAGACCCTCCCCGGAGGCGGAGATGGGACGCAGGTCGTCCCGTCCGGCGACGACGGCGCAGTCGGGGCGGTGGACCATGCCGCCCTTTGCCGTGGCGACGAACGGGCTGGACCCGTTGCGGCTCGCGGCCTTCCGCGCCGAGGGGACGGTGGCCGGCGCGGTGCGCATCCCGTCACGGATCTCGCGCAGCAGCTCCGCGACCTCCTCGCCCTGCTTCTGCTGCTGGGCAGCACTTCTGGCGATCCAGGAGCCGAAGTAGAGCAACCCGCCGGTCATCACCAGGCCGAGCCCGAGCAGTCCGCCGCTGATGAGGTAGGGCACCTGCTCGAACAGGTACGACGAGTGTGCCGCGCCGTACCATCCGAGCAGGATCATGGCCAGGCCCAGCGGCAGCACCACAGCGCTGACGATCGCGAGGATGCTCTCGACCCCGCGGATCCGAGACGTGGTCGGGGAGGTCATGCGGTCACGCTCCGGAGGTTCGGGACGGAGGTCGGAGCGCCGAGTCGGCACCCGAACCCGAGAGGCACTCCCCCGGCCAGTCCCAGCAAGCGCATGAGCAGCCAGGCAAGGCCTCCAGAGACGAGGGCGGCGAGCGCCAGCCACCCGGCCGGGATGCCGCCGAAGGCGGCGTCACCGGTGCTTGCCGTGTTGGTGAAGCCGGGAGCGTTGAGCACCGGGCCCGGCGCGGACACCGTCGGAGGCACGGCGGTGCCGACACCGGGGTCCGTGGCCAGCGGTGGCTGGCCGGTGACCGGACCGGTCGCGACGCCGGGTGTCACCGGACCGGTCGGGAACGTCGACGTCGGGAAGGTGAACGACAGGGGCAGTACGGCTGCCGAGCTGACGTTGCCGGCGCCGAGCACGAAGGCCACCGAGGGCGTCGCGTTCATGAGGTAGTAGAAGTTGCCCTGCTGGGCCGGCGGGATGTAGGTGCTGACCACGGTCGTGTAGGGGCCCCGCAGTGCGCCGAGAACCGGCGCCAGCTTTGTCTTGAGCGCGGCCGTGTCCACCTTGATGACCAGTCCGGTCGCGCTGCGGCTCGCGGTGCTGGCGTCCTTGGTCGCGGTCTGCGCGATGCCGGAGACCGTGATGCCGAGCGCCTTGAGCGGGTCGAGGCCGGTGAGAGCTGGGAGGGCGTTGTTGGTGCCCGCAACGTGCGCGCCCTTGTCGTCGATCGTGTAGCCCTGACCTGCGACGGTGAACCCGCTGACCGTCGTCGTGCCGCTGGAGGCCGGCTTCTTGGCGTCACTGGAGGCGGTGAGCTCGGTCTTGACCGAGCCGATGTGGATGATCCCGCCGAGCAGGTCGATGTCGGAGACCTTGCTGATCGCGGTGCCCACGGCGACGTTCTTGTCGTTGACGGTGGCCGTCGAGACCGACTGCACGTCGCCGATGTCCACCTGACCGGGCACCGTCTTCGGCGCGCCCAGCGCGGTGCCGACGGCGTCCAGCCCATTCGCCGAGGCGTGCGTCAGCTGACCGCCGTCCTTCCCGTCCTGGGTGTAGGGCTGGTCGGGGTAGCGCGCCTCGGCCTTGAACGGGTAGGCCGGCGCGCCAGGCGCCACCTGTGCGAGCCCCTCCCCGAACAGGTTGCCGGGCCAGACCGTGCTGGCAACCCCTCTCGCGTTGGGCCCGGTCGACACCGACGCGAGCGTGTAGTTCGGGTCACCTTCCACGACGGCGGTGCCTGTCGGACGAGGGATCGCGGCATTGGGGTCGTCGAGGAGCACCTTGAACGGGGCCGCCTCCACGTTCACGTCGAAACCGCCCAGCGTCGTGTCGGTGCGCACCGTGTCCGCGTTCCCAGGTTGCGCGAGGGGAAGGCCGCCTGCCGTGAGGGTGCAGACGACGGCGACCGTGCCGATCCGGCGCAGAAGAAGAGCTGTGTTCATGCGGCACCTCCGAGGTAGGCGGCAGAGAGCTCGTCGTAGATGTCGGCGGGTTCGCCGACAGCGGTGATGCGCCCCTGGACCATGACGATGCCCAGCTGGGCGACGGCCAGGGCACGGCGGGCGAACTGCTCGACGACCAGCACCGAGATGCCCTGCCGCCCGATGTCGGCCACGATCTCGTAGAGGTCCTCGACGATCTTCGGGGCAAGACCCATGGAGAGCTCGTCGAGCAGCAGCATGGCCGGGTCGCTGGACAGCGCGCGGGCCATGGCGAGCATCTGCTGCTCGCCACCGGAAAGCTTGCCCGCCAGTTGGGAGCGACGGTCCTGCAGCCGGGGGAACTGCGTGAAGGTGCGCTCCTCGATGTCCTTCGTGCTCGTCTGCGACGCGAAGGCGAACAGGGAGACGTTCTCGGTGACCGTGAGGTTGGGGAAGATCCCGCGTCCCTCAGGGATCGTGCAGAGACCCGCTCGCGCCAGCTTGTCGGCGGCCGCGCCGTTGACGTGGTGACCGTTGAGGTGGACGTGACCGCTCGTCGGGGACAGCACGCCGCTGATGCAGTTGAGCGTCGTGGTCTTGCCGGCGCCGTTCGGGCCGAGCAGCGCGACGACCGCACCCACGGGCACGGAGAACGACACGGAGTGCAGCACCTCGATGCGGCCGTAGCCGGCGGTGAGGTCGATGACGTCGAGGGCGTTCATGCGGTCGGTCATGCGCCGACCTCCTCGAGCGCTTCAGCGGCCTCGGTGTCGGCACCGAGGTAGGCGTCCTGTACGCGCTGGTCAGCTTGTATCTCGGCAGGCGTGCCGCTCGAGATGATGCTGCCGAAGTCGAGGACGTGGATGGTCGAGCACAGACCAAGCACCAACTCGACGTCGTGCTCGACGATGAGGATCGACTTGCCCTCGTCGGCGAGCGAGCGGATCAGCCGGGCGAACTCGTCGGTCTCCACGTCGCTCAGGCCGCTGGACGGCTCATCGAGCAGCAGCAGCCTCGGGTCACAGGCAAGGGCGCGGGCCAGCTCGGTGAGACGGGCGATACCGGTCGGCACCGAGTCGGCCGTCACCTCGGCGAAGGCACGCAGGCCGACTCTGTCGAGCAGCTCGTCGCGGACCCGCTCGGGGCGGCTGATGCCCCGCATCTCGGCGGCGACCCGGATGTTGTCGCCGACCGAGAGGGACCCGAAGACCTCGAGCCGCTGGAACGTGCGGCCGATGCCGCCGAGCGCCCGCTGGCGAGGGGCGACCTTGCTGATGTCCTTGCCGTTGAACCGGACCCGACCCGCAGTCGGCTCCTGCAGTCCGGTGATGACGTTGAACAGCGTCGTCTTGCCGGCACCGTTGGGTCCCATCAAACCGACGATCTTCCCCTCGTCGACGTTGAAGCTCGCCCCGTTGACCGCGACGACGCCGCCGAACCGGACAAGGACCTCATCGACCTCAAGCAGTGCCAACGGGGGCCTCCAGCGCGCTGCGGGCCGGGTTGTGCGTGGGGTACGGCTCGGCCTCCACCGGCAGGCCACCGCGCCGCCAGGGCACCGGAACCTTGCGGGCCTGCTCGAAGATGAGCCCGACGAGTCCGTTGGGGTTGCCGCCCAGCAGCAGGATGCCGAGCAGCAGCACGACCGAGGCGAGGTTGCCGACGGTGGTGGGTGCGTAGCCGATGAGGCCGTAGACCAGCCCACCGACGAGGACGCCCGAGATCGAGGTGACACCGAAGACCGTGGCGAACAGCAGCAGCGGCAGGCTCTTGAAGAAGAACACGTCATAGGTGCTGACCGAGATGTGCTCGCCGGCGAAGAACACGCCCGCGACGCCCGCGAGGCCGGCGGAGACGGCAAAGACCGCAACCCTCGTGAGCGTCGTGCTGAAGCCCAACGTGGCACAGGCGGCTTGCGAGTCGCGGGTGGCCAACAGGATGCGGCCGTACTTGCCACGACGGATGGACAGCACCATCAGGCCCATGACGGCGAACGCGACGACGACAGCCATCGCAAAGGACTGCTCGCTCTGCAGCCAGCCCGGACGGTTGGCGTTGACGGTCGAGCCCTCGTTGCCGAACC
>JAWWOJ010000520.1:0-14605 GCA_033851885.1 Frankiales bacterium
TCTGCCTGGATGGCCGGGACCTAGCGTGGCCTCAGTCCCCGGTCGACATAGAGAGCAGCTACCTGACCGCGATTCACCGCAACAACTACGCGGTGCTGATGGGCTCCCGCTGGACCGTGGACGCCTCTGGGGACCGTGTCGCTGGAACAGGCGCGATCGCCGTGATCGTCAATCGGGGTCGGGGTCTGCAGAACTGTCCCGCAGCGGGATACCTCACGCCTCGCGGTCACACGTTCGCGGTTCCTGACGGCTTCGGTCCGGTGCACGCTGTGTCTGCCCACGGCGATGAGGTGCTGATCGCAGACCGGCGCGGTCACCGCGCCACCTTCAACATCGTCACCGGGCACTATCGCTGACGGGAGGTCGGCGCGCCAAGGGCGGCGGACGGGTAGTCCCGAAGCAGCAGAGCAGCGCAGCCTTTGTGCCCAAGCGAGTTCAGCTGTGGAGGTGCACCTTTGGCAGGTCCTTCGGGACCTGGCAGACCCAGCCGAAGGCGGCGCTCGCCGTGTTGGGTGAGACCCGACGGGTCGAGGCCGGCGCAGCCACCGTGTTGGTGAGCGCACCGATCTTGAGGACATCGACACCGCGCGTGAAGTCGGCGACGAAGACATAGCCGCCTGGCCGCCAGTAGGACGCCCAGGTGTTCGCGTCGGTCGGCCGGTAGAAACCGACCTGCCTGATGTGCTTGGGGTCGCGGACGTCGAGGAACCGGGTGCCCTGGCTGTAGAACGCCGCCGCGAGCAGACCCTTGCCGTTGTCGGTGAAGTAGTGCGCGCTGTCGCAGGCCGAGGAGCCGACGGCCTTCTCGGTGGTCCAGGTCGACAGCAGCGTCATGCGGAACTTGTGCGAGGGGGTCGAGCGGAAGCCGGCACCGCCGTAGGTGTTGGAGATGTCGTAGGCAGCGAGGTGACCGGCCTTCTGGCAGTTGCTCGTGCCCGTGACCTCCTCGGTGGCAAGGACCACGTTGCCGCCCAGGTAGGCCGGTCGCAGCGAGTTGTGCATCACGCCACCGCGGCTGTTGAGCTGCCCGAGCTCGGTGCCACCACCGGCGTAGGGGACAGGGGCGCACCCGGTCGCCTTCTGCAGGCGGCCGGTCTTGGCGTTGCGGTGCGTGCCGGTGACCCAGTAGCCGCGCACCGCGCCGCTGCCGCTGATCCAGGCGATGCCCTTGGAGTCGACCTGCACGTCGTGGGTGTAGTCGGTCTTGCCGTCGTTCTCATCCGCGTCGATCGGGTTGGGGCACTTCTTGGGGTGCGCAGGATCGGTCATGTCGAGCGCCCAGACCGGCCGCCCACCCCAGTCGGCGGGGTCGGTCGCGGCCTTGGCCGGGCCGGCGGTCCACGTGTAGTGGCAGGAGTCGACGCACGAGGTCGTGTGACCGCTCGGCAGCAGGGTCACCGACAGCTCCCGCAGCAGCCTCGGGTTCGACACGTCGATGACCTGGACGGCGCCGTAGGGGAACGCGGTCGTGGCCGGGGACGTGAAGCCGCGTGGGTCGCGGGACAGGAACAACAGGTGCCGCTTGGCGTCCACGTCGACGTCCTCGTTCTCCCAGATGTACTGGGGGAGCGCACCGAGCAGCTTCGGGCTGGCGGGGTTGCTGACGTCGTAGCTGTAGATGCCGGTGACGGTGGAGGCGAACATCGTGCTGCCGATGAAGTTCAGCGAGATGGCTGCCCGCAGCTCGGGGAGGTTGGCGACGAACGTGACACCGCCGCTGATGTCGCCGGCCGGTGGGGGAGCCGCGCGCGACGGCACGCTGCTCAACGGCAGCACCAGCGCGGCGGCAACGAGGACAGTGCGCAGTCGACCCATGGGGAAGGGTTCGACGTCAGACGGGCGTTCCCTGCTGCACGGGGACGCCGAGGTGCCAGCCCTGCCCCAGGGTGACGCCGGCGTCGAGCAACGCCGGGATCTGCTCGGCCACCTCGATGCCCTCGGCCAGCACGGTCGCGCCCACCTCGGTGGAGAACCGGACGAGCGCCGTGACGATTGCCAGCTGGCGCTGGTTGTCGTGCACGTCACGTGTCAGGGAGGTGTCGAGCTTGACGACGTCCGGTTGCAGCAGCAGCACGTGCCGCAGGCTGGCGAAGCCGGCGCCCACGTCGTCGACGGCGATCAGCGCGCCGCGGGCACGGAGGACGGCGAGGGCGTCGCGCGTCAGGCCGTAGTCGTTGACGGCGTCATGCTCGGTGATCTCGACGACGAGCCGGGCAAGATCGCTGCCCTCGAGCAGCTCGAGCACCTTGTCGTCGTGCAGGCAGGCGGGTGCGGCGTTGATCGCGAGGAACTGATCGGCCGGCATCGACGCCAGCGTCGAGAGTGCCTTCGCCAGCGTCAGGCGCTCGAGCTCGGACCCCTGCCCGTGCAGCACCGCGGCCCGGAACCACCGGTCGGTGGGCACGCGTCCCCCGAAGCGGGCGAGCGCCTCCTGCCCGACGACCGTCATCGTCGCGAGGTCATACACCGGCTGCAGGGCGACCTGGTTGTCGGCTCGCGCGATGAGGTCGGCGACCTCGTCGCTTTCGGGCAGCCCGGCGTCGTCCTCGGGAGTGATCGACAGGCCGGGGAGCAGGGCGGAGGACGCCCGCAGCCGCCGTACCTCGGCCTCCAGCTCGTGCCAGTGCCGCGCCTGCCTGAGGTAGCCGCGCAGGCTCACGACGTAGAGACCGGTGAACGGGACCACCAGCGTGACCAGCTCGACGGCCAGGGCGGGCCAGGAGGTCGGGTCGTGCCGGCCCAGGCTGAAGCCGCGCAGCACCGCCACCATCGGGGTCAGCAGCAGGGCGGCACCGACCCAGCCCCAGACCCCGCGGTTGCCCTTCGGGACGCGCTGCCGCCACCACAGGGCGGCCAGCAGCCCGATGACCGCGCAGCCCAGCAGGACCTCGCGGCCCCGGCCGGTCAGGCGCACGTCCGACCCCCGCACCAACGGTGTCTCGAACGCCGCCCACCCCGCCGCCGAGAGCGCGACGAGCGGGACCACGTAGAGCCAGAGCTGCTGCCTCCGAAGGGTGGCTGTCAGAACGGTGATCGGGAGGGTGAGCAGCCACGTCACAGACAGCGCCGCGGCCAGCCGCAGGTCGACGTCGGCGGCGGGAGTGCCGGGTACGGCGGGATCGATCGACCGCACGATGTAGACGCCGAGCAGGGTCGCGAAACCGGCTGCGGCCCACAGCAGCCGGCGGTCTTGCGTCACGGTCGCCTGCAGGACGAGCAGGTAGGCGTTGCCGAGGGCAAGCACCCCACCCACGGCGTAGATCGCGGCCAGCAGGAAGGTGGAGCCCCCGGCTCCCGGCAGCAGGACCAGGCCGGGGACGCCGATCGCGACGGCGGCCAGCACGATGACGACGACCGTCGCGTTCGTTCCCACCCACGTCTCCGGAGGCTCCGGAGGAAGCGCCCAGCGCCCTGGGCGCTCGACGGGGGCAGACGTCACGGGGCACACCCTGTCACGCGCGCCGCCCGTGTCGAGGGAGGTTCGCGGACTACCGTGGGGCCATGGTTCTGTACCGCGACGAGGGCGTCGTCCTCCGCGTGCAGAAGCTCGGCGAGGCCGACCGGATCATCACCCTGCTGACGAAGCGGCACGGGCGCGTCCGGGCGGTCGCCAAGGGCGTTCGGCGCACCCGGTCGAAGTTCGGCGCGACCGTCGAGCCGTTCAGCCACGTGGACGTGCAGCTCTATGAGGGCCGCTCCCTCGACATCGTCACGCAGGCCGAGTCGATCACCTCGTACGGCGACGGGCTCGTGCAGGACTATGGCCGCTACACCGCGGGGACAGCTGTCCTCGAGACCGCTGAGCGACTGACCGCCGAGGAGGGTGAGCCGTCGCTGCGGCTGTTCCTCCTCGTACTCGGTGCCCTGCGCGCGCTGAGCGAGCGAGACCCGTCGCTGGTCCTGGACGCGTTCCTGCTGCGGGCGATGTCGGTCTCCGGCTACGCGCCCGCCCTCGAGGAGTGCGCGCGCTGCGCGGCCGCGGGTCCGCACCGCTCGTTCTCCGTGCCGGCCGGCGGTGTCGTCTGCGCGGCCTGTCGCCCGCCCGGCGCCTCGACGCCCAGCCCGGTGGCGCTCTCGCTGATGTCCGCGTTGCTCGAGGGTGACTGGGACGCGGCCGAGGCCAGTGACGCCCGGGCCCGTCGCGATGCCAGCGGCCTCACGGCCGCGCACCTTCAGTGGCACCTGGAGCGCGGCCTTCGCTCGCTCCCGCTGGTCGAGAGAGCATGAGAGCACCCACCCCGCACCCGTCCGGCGCGCGTCCCCCGAAGCTGGCCGCCGTGCCCCGGCATGTCGCCGTCGTGATGGACGGCAACGGCCGCTGGGCCAAGGAGCGCGGGCTGCCGCGGACGGCGGGGCACGAGGCCGGCGAGCACTCGCTGTTCGACCTCGTCGAGGGCGCCATCGAGCTCGGCGTGCAGTGGGTGTCCGCCTATGCCTTCTCGACGGAGAACTGGCGGCGCTCGCCCGAGGAGGTCCGGTTCCTCATGGGGTTCAACCGCGACGTCATCCGGCGCCGCCGCGACGAGATGCACGACCTTGGTGTCCGGGTCCGCTGGGCGGGCCGGCGGCCGCGGCTGTGGCGGTCGGTCATTGCCGAGCTCGAGGAGGCCGAGCGCCTCACGAAGCGCAACAAGACCCTGACCCTGACGATGTGCGTCAACTACGGC
Organism: Frankiales bacterium; assembly: GCA_033851885.1. Classification (GTDB taxonomy): domain Bacteria; phylum Actinomycetota; class Actinomycetes; order Mycobacteriales; family SCTD01; genus RYN-111. The sequence continues at coordinate 4,668 of JAWWOJ010000520.1, forward strand.
GGGCGCGCTGAGATCGCCGACGCGGCAAGGCTTCTCGCCCTCGACGTGGCCGCCGGAAAGGTCAATCCGGACAAGGTCGACGAACGGGTCCTGGCGAAGTACCTCGACGAACCGGACATGCCCGACGTCGACCTCTTCCTGCGCACGTCCGGGGAGCAGCGCACGTCCAACTTCCTGCTGTGGCAGTCGGCGTACGCCGAACTGGTCTTCGTGCCGGAGCTCTGGCCGGACGTCGACCGCCGGGTGCTCTGGCGGGCGTGCCAGGACTACGCCGACCGGGATCGTCGCTACGGCGGCGCGAAGTAGGGCGTTACGGGCAGGTGGAGCAGGTGCCGAACACCTCGAGGGTGTGGCTGACGTCGCGGTAGCCGTGTTCGGCGGCGATCGTCTCGGCCCACGCCTCGACGGCGGGGCCGGTGACCTCGACAGTGGCCCCGCAGGAGCGGCAGACCAGGTGGTGATGGTGGTCGTCGCCGGCGCACGCGCGGTAGACCGACTCGCCCTCCGCGGTGCGCAGCACGTCGACCTCACCGGCCTCAGCCAGCGCCTGCAGGTGCCGGTAGACCGTCGTCAGGCCGACCGACTCACCCTCGTGCCGGAGCACGTCGTGCAGCGCCTGCGCGCTCGTGAACCCGTCGAGCCGGCTGAGGGCGGTCGCCACGGCTGTCCGCTGCCGGGTCGTCTTCACCGGACTACCCGCTTGCGGAGGGAGGCGGCGATCGCGGCCACCAGGAAACCGGTCAGTGACAGCACGACGATCGACCCTCCGGGGGGTACGTCGGCGTAGTAGCTGAGGACGAGACCACCGACGCTCATGACGGCGCCGAGCAGGCACGCCCCGTAGAGCGTGCCACGGAACGACTGGGACAGCAGCTGCACGGTGGCGACGGGAACGACCATCAGCGCGCTGACCAGCAGCAGGCCCACAGTGCGCATCGCGACCGTGACGGTGACGGCCGCGCCGACGGCGACCAGCAGGTTGAGGAACCGCACCGGCAGCCCGGACACGTGGGCGACGTCCTCGTCCTGGCACACCGCGAACAGCTCACGCAGGAACACCATCATCGTGGCGAGCACCACGAGGGAGAGCGTCACGATGACCGCGAGGTCGCCGGAGCTCACGCTGGACAGCGAGCCGAACAAGTAGCCGCCGAGGGCGCTGTTGGTACCGCCGGCGAGCTTGATGAGGATCGAGCCGCCCGCCAGGCCTCCGTAGAAGAGCAGCGCGAGGGCCACGTCACCGCTGGCCTGGGCGCGCTCGCGCACGACCTCGATGAGCACGGCGCCAAGGATGCTCACGACGACCGCGGTGAGGACTGGCGAGGTGCGCAGCAGCACGCCGAGCCCGACGCCGGTGAAGGCCACGTGACCGATGCCGTCCCCCGTCAGGGACAGCCTGCGCTGCACCAGGAACGTGCCGATCGAGGGGGCGGCGAACCCGACGAGGAGGGCGGCGACGAGGCCCCGACGCATGAAGTCGAAGGCGAGGATCGTCATCGGTCGAGTCCAAAGGTCGAGGGCGGCTGCTCGTCCGCGTGCGGATGGACGTGCACGTGGCCCGGCGCGGCGTGGTGTCCCTCGGGCTCCGGCGGCGGACCGTCGGACTGGACCTGACCGTGGGAGAAGACGACCGCCCGGCGGATGAGGCCGGCGAGGGGGCCGAGCTCATGGGCGACCAGCACGACCGAGCCGCCGTTGTTCGACAGGTGCCCGAGGGCGCCGGCGAGGGTGTCCTGGCTGTCGGCGTCGACGCCTGCGGTCGGCTCATCGAGGACGAGCACCTCGGGCTCCCCGGCGAGGGCCCGCGCGATCAGCACGCGCTGCTGCTGGCCCCCGGACAGGGTGGCGACCGGGTCGCCTGCGCGGTCGGAGAGGCCGACGTCCTCCAGAGCGTGCGCGACGGCGGCGCGGTCGTCGCGCGAGAACCTGCGGAACCGCGACATCCGGCCGGTCCGGCCGGAGGCGACGACCTCGCCGACGGTGGCCGGCACGCCGCCGCCGACGGACAACCGCTGCGGCACGTAGCCGAGGCGGGGCCACTCTCGAAACCGGTCGAACGGGGTGCCGAAGACGGTGAGGGTCCCGGCCGCCAGCGGGTTGAGCCCGACGAGGGTACGGACCAGAGTCGTCTTGCCCGAGCCGTTGGCGCCCAGGATCGCGACGAACTCGCCCTCGTCGACGGTGACGCTGACGTCCTCGAGGATGCGGCGGCCACCCAGGACGACGGTGCCGTGCTGCAGGTCGAAGACGCTCACCTGCAGCCCAGCGCCGTGTGGAGGGCGGCCGCGTTGCGGCCCTGGACCGACAGGTAGTCGTCGCTGCCGTGCACGCCCTCGACGGGGTCGAGCACCGCGGTCTTCGCCCCGATCTCCGCGGCGACGGTCTTCGCGACCTTCGGGTCCACGAGCGACTCGAAGAAGATGGTGGTGACGTGGTGCGCCTTGGCGTACTGCGCCACCTCCACGACCTTCTTCGGCGTCGGCTCCTCGTCCGGGGAGACGCCGGTGATGCCCAGCTGCACCAGCCCGTAGCGGGCGCCGAGGTAGCCGAACGCGCTGTGGCTGGTCACGATCTCGTGGCGGGCGCAGCCCATCAGGTCCGATTGGAAGAGCGTGTCCACGGCCTCGAGGTCCTTCTTCACAGCGGCGGCCCGGGCCCTGTAGTCCGCGGCGTGGCTGGGGTCCTTGGCAGCCAGCCGGTCGGCGAGGGCGTCGGCGGCGGCCTCCATCCGCACCGGGTCGAGCCAGATGTGCGGGTCCTTGGACGTCTGCTCGCCGCCCGTGGTCAGTGGCTGCTGGGTGACGACGGTGCCGAGGTCGAACCCCTGCTTGCCCGACCCGAGGGCGTCGTCCACGGACGGCTGGAAGCCGTGCAGGTACACGACGACGGAGGCCTGCGAGACGAGCCCGACCTGCTGCGGCGACAGCTCGACGTCGTGCGGCTCGGCCCCGGGAGGCACGAGATCGGTCACGTCCACGGTCGGTCCGCCCACGCGCTGGGCCAGCCAGGCGAAGGGGTAGGCGGAGGCGACGACCTGCACCTTGCCGTCGTGGGCGAGGCCGGCCGAGCAGCCGGTGAGGAGGAGCAGCAGGCAGAGGGAGGCGCGACGCATGACGCCACCCAACCCGAAATGGAAACCGTTGTCAAAGTCGACTGAAGGCGGCGGCGACGAGCATGGCCAGGACGATCACCCGCAGCGCCCGCTGCGGGGGCAGCAGCACCGGCCACGCGAAGAACAGCTGGAGCCCGAGCAGGGCGAAGACCACGGCCAGCAGCACGGCCGAGATCGGCCCGTGCAGGACCAGCCCGCCGACGACGCACCCGAGGACGACGGCGAACGGCACCCAGCGCGGTGCGCGGCCGAGGAGCACGACGACGGGGCCTGCCTTGAGCTCGACGGAGCGGCGGAACGACGACACGTCATGAGCCTTTCACTAGCCTGCACCACGTGATGGTCGTGACCCGCTTCGACGTGACCGATGCCGACTTCGCCGACCGGGCGGCGGCAGCCCTCGACGTGCTCGCCACCCGACCTGGCTTCGTCCGGGGTCGCGTCGGGCGGGCCGCGGATGAGCCGACCGCGTGGCTGCTGAGCACCGAGTGGGACAGCGTGGGGAGCTATCGGCGCAGCCTTTCGTCGTACGAGGTGAAGGTCGTCGCCACGACGCTGCTGGCCGAGGGCCGGGACGAGCCGAGCGCCTTCGAGGTCCTGCACGCCGTCGATGTCGGGCAGCCGCCCGTGTCCTCGCCTAGCCACCGAGCCCAGGACTGAGCATGGTGCGCCCCATGACGACCAGGATCTCCGCCGTCCTGCTGGGGGCGGTCGCCCTCGCGGCCTGTAGCGGCACGTCCGGGAACACCTCCAAGGCTGCCTGCACCGGCCTGCCCACGGCCGACCCGGCCGCTGCGATGCCGGCCGGGCTGCCCGCCGTCGACGGGCAGCTGCTCTATGAGCCGAGCACCCAGGGGAAGACCCACATCGTCTTCGGCCTGCTCACGACGACGGACTTCGTGAAGGTCCGGGACGACTACGTGACCGCGCTGAAGGCGGCCGGCTGGAAGATCGACGGCACCGATCAGGAGTCCGTCGAGGCAGAGGCGCAGTTCTCGAAGTTCCCGCCGTTGCAGACGGGGACCTTGAAGGTCGCACCACTCGCCACCTGCCCCGGTCACGTGACGATCCGCTACAAGCTGAACCTCTAGGCAACACAGTTGTAGCGAGGCCGTAGGGTCGGACCACTCGGGTCCAAGGCCCGCCTCAGTTATTCCGCCGACCGCCAGCCGGACTGGAGCCGCCGCTCATGAGCAAGTCGAAGACGCCCGATCGCATGGACACCATCGTCTCGTTGAGCAAGCGGCGTGGCCTCGTCTACCCGTCCAGCGAGATCTACGGCGGTCTGCGGGCCAGCTGGGACTACGGCCCACTCGGGGTGGAGCTGAAGAACAACGTCAAGCGCCAGTGGTGGAAGTCGGTGGTGCAAGGCCGAGACGACGTCGTCGGACTCGACTCGTGCGTCATCCTCGCGCGCGAGGTCTGGGAGACCAGCGGCCACGTCGCGACGTTCAGCGACCCGCTCACCGAGTGCACGAGCTGCCACAAGCGCTACCGGGCCGACCACCTCGAGGAGGCTCAGCCCGGCAAGACGCTGGCCGAGATCGCCTGCCCCAACTGCGGAAACCGCGGGACCTTCACGGACCCACGGCAGTTCAGCGGCCTGCTGAAGACCTATCTCGGCCCGGTCGAGGACGAGACCGGCCTCGCCTACCTGCGGCCCGAGACGGCGCAGGGCATCTTCATCAACTACCTCAACGTGCAACAGTCCGCGCGCAAGAAGCCGCCCTTCGGCATCGGCCAGATCGGCAAGAGCTTCCGCAACGAGATCACGCCCGGAAACTTCATCTTCCGCACCCGCGAGTTCGAGCAGATGGAGATGGAGTTCTTCGTCAAGCCGGGGGAGGACAAGGAGTGGCACCAGTACTGGATCGACACGCGGCTGAAGTGGTTCACGGACCTCGGCGTCGACCCTGACAATCTGCGGCTCTACGAGCACCCTACGGAGAAGCTCAGCCACTACTCGACGCGCACCGTCGACATCGAGTACCGGTTCAACTTCACAGGCACCGAGTGGGGCGAGCTCGAGGGCGTCGCCAACCGCACCGACTACGACCTGACGGTCCACAGCAAGGCGACGGGCACCGACCTCTCGTACTTCGACCAGGAGAGCGGCGAGCGCTTCACGCCCTACGTCATCGAGCCCGCGGTCGGTGTCGACCGGTCCGCGCTGGTCTTCCTGCTCGATGCCTACAACGAGGACGAGGCACCGAACGCCAAGGGTGTTCTCGAGAAGCGGGTCGTGCTCAAGCTCGACCCTCGGCTCGCGCCCGTGAAGGCCGCGGTGCTCCCGCTGTCCCGCAACGCCGACCTGTCGCCGGTCGCGCGCGACCTCGCCGCGACCCTGCGGCAGCACTGGAACACCGACTTCGACGACGCCGGCGCCATCGGCCGCCGCTACCGCCGCCAGGACGAGATCGGCACGCCGTTCTGCGTCACCGTCGACTTCGACAGCCTCGAGGACCAGGCCGTCACCGTCCGCGAGCGCGACACCATGTCGCAGGAGCGCGTGTCGCTCGACCAGGTGGAGCGCTACCTCAACGACAAGCTCGGTCCGCTCTAGAGAGGTCGGCCATGACCAAGTACGTGTACGACTTCTCCGAGGGCTCCCGCGACATGAAGGACCTGCTCGGTGGCAAGGGCGCCAACCTCGCGGAGATGACCAACCTCGGCCTCCCGGTCCCGCCCGGGTTCGTCATCACCACAGCGGCCTGCACCGCCTACCTGACCGACGGCGAGGTACCGAGCGCGCTCGAGGCCGAGGTGACCGAGCACCTCGACGCGCTCGAGAAGGCGATGGGCAAGAAGCTCGGCCAGGCCGACGACCCGCTGCTCGTGAGTGTCCGTTCCGGTGCCAAGTTCTCGATGCCCGGCATGATGGACACGGTCCTGAACATCGGCCTCAATGACGAGTCCGTGCAGGGACTCGCGAAGCAGTCCGGTTCGGAGCGGTTCGCCTGGGACTCCTACCGACGGTTGCTGCAGATGTTCGGCAAGACCGTCCTCGGCGTCGACGGCGAGCTGTTCGAGCACGCGCACGACGAGGCCAAGAAGGCCAAGGGCACCACCGACGACCTCGACCTCGACGCTGCCGACCTGCTGGCCCTGGTCGATGCCTTCAAGGCAATCGTCCGGGATGCCACCGGCCGCGACTTCCCGCAGGATCCGCGCGAGCAGATGGACCTCGCGACCAGGGCGGTCTTCGACTCCTGGAACGGCGACCGGGCGCGGCTCTACCGTCGCCAGGAGCGCATCCCTGCCGATCTCGGCACCGCCGTCAACGTGTGCTCCATGGTCTTCGGCAACCTCGGCATGGACAGTGGCACCGGCGTCGCGTTCACCCGCGACCCCGGCTCAGGTGCGCAGGGTGTCTACGGCGACTACCTCCAGAACGCGCAGGGAGAGGATGTCGTCGCCGGCATCCGGAACACGCTGCCCCTGCAGGACCTCGAGGATCTCGACAAGACGTCCTACGACCAGCTCATGGAGATCATGAGCACCCTCGAGCATCACTACCGCGACCTGTGCGACATCGAGTTCACCATCGAGCGGGGCAAGCTGTGGATGCTGCAGACCCGCGTCGGCAAGCGGACTGCCGGAGCGGCGTTCCGCATCGCCACGCAGCTCATCGAGGAGGGCCTGATCGAGCTGGACGAGGCGCTGCTCCGTGTCACCGGAGCCCAGCTCGCCCAGCTGATGTTCCCGAAGTTCGGCGACACCTCCGGCGCGCGCCTGCTGACCAAGGGCATGGGCGCCAGCCCGGGAGCAGCGGTCGGCAAGGCGGTCTTCTCCAGTCCCGCCGCCGAGGAGTGGGCCACCCGCGGCGAGGACGTCATCCTCGTCCGGCGGGAGACCAACCCCGACGACCTGGCAGGCATGATCGCGGCGAGGGGAATCCTCACGAGCCGAGGCGGCAAGACCTCCCACGCGGCCGTCGTCGCCCGCGGCATGGGCAAGACCTGCGTCTGCGGAGCCGAGGAGCTCGACGTCGACGTCAAGGCGCTCACGATCACGCTCCGGGACGGCACGGTCGTGAACGAGGGTGACGTCCTGTCCATCGACGGCACGTCCGGCGAGGTCTTCCTCGGCGAGGTCGCTGTCACGCCGTCGCCCGTCGTGCAGTACTTCGAGGGCACCCTCGCCGCCGCCGACGGCGATGACCTGGTGCAGGCCGTCGACCGGCTCGCCACCCACGCCGACGCCAAGCGCCGGCTCAAGGTCCGGACGAACGCCGACAACGCCGAGGACGCCGCCCGGGCGCGCCGCTTCGGTGCGCAGGGCATCGGCCTGTGCCGCACCGAGCACATGTTCCTCGGTGACCGCCGTCAGCTCGTCGAGGACCTCATCCTCGCGGACACCGATGACGAGAAGAAGCGGGCGCTCGACGCGCTGCTCCCGCTGCAGCGCAGCGACTTCCTCGAGATCCTCCGCGCGATGGACGGCCTTCCGGTGACGGTCCGGCTCATCGATCCGCCGCTGCACGAGTTCCTCCCGGACCTGACCAGCCTGTGCGTCGAGGTGGCGGTGGCCGAGGCCAGGGGCGAGAGTGTCGACCCCAAGCGCCGCCGGCTGCTCGAGGAGGTGCAACGCCTCCACGAGATGAACCCGATGCTCGGCCTGCGCGGTGTCCGTCTCGGCCTGGTCATCCCGGGCCTGTTCGCGTTGCAGGTGCGGGCGCTCGCCGAGGCCGCCAAGGCGCTGCAGGACGAGGGGCTCGATCCCCGGCCTGAGGTGATGGTGCCGCTGGTCGGCGCTGTCCAGGAGCTCGAGCTGGTGCGCGAGGAGGCCGAGGCGATCCTTGCCGAGGTCGGCGTCGAGGCGGCCATCGGCACGATGATCGAAGTGCCCCGGGCCGCGCTGACGGCCGGCCAGATCGCCGAGGCGGCCGAGTTCTTCTCCTTCGGCACCAACGACCTCACCCAGATGGGCTGGGGCTTCTCGCGAGACGACGTGGAGTCCGCGTTCTTCAGCCGCTACCTCGACCTCGGCATCTTCGGCGTCTCGCCGTTCGAGTCGCTCGACCGCGACGGGATCGGACGGCTGGTGCGGATCGCCGTCGAAGAGGGTCGCGCGACCCGTCCGGACCTGCACCTGGGTGTGTGCGGCGAGCACGGTGGCGACCCCGACTCCGTGCATTTCTTCCACGACGTCGGCCTCGACTACGTCAGCTGCTCGCCGTTCCGGGTCCCCGTCGCCCGTCTCGAGGCCGGCCGGGCCGCGCTCGAGGCGGCCGGCAGCGACACCCGGTAGTGCTCCTCCTTTTCTCCAAGACAGTCCGTCGCCTCGTCGCGGCGCTGGTCCTGATCCCTGTGCTCGTGCTCGCCGGCACGGCGCTGCGGGTGTGGTGGGTCGCACGCGAGGACGACCGCCCGCGCTCCGACGCCATCGTGGTGCTCGGTGCCTCGCAGTTCGATGGGCGGCCCAGCGCCGTCTTCAGGGCGCGACTCGACCACGCGGCTGCGCTGTACAAGGACGGCATCGCGCCCCGGATCGTCACGGTCGGCGGCGGCCGCCCCGGTGACCGCTTCACCGAGGCCGAGGCCGGCAAGCGCTACCTCGCGACCCAGGGCGTGACGTCCGTCGTGGCGGTCGGTGTCGGCAGTGACACGCTGCAGTCGCTCAAGGGCCTCGCCAAGGTCTACGGCCAGCGGGGCTGGCACAGCGCGGTGCTGGTGACGGACCCCTGGCACTCGCTGCGCTCCCGCCGGATGGCCCAGGACCTGGGCATCAAGGCCGCCACGTCGCCCACCCGTACCGGCCCGGCCAACGCCAGCACCTCCACGGAGATCCGCTATGTCCTGCGCGAGACCGCGGCCTACCTTTACTACCGGATCTTCCACCGCAGCAGCGACGCCGGCCCACGCGCTGTCTGACCCCCCGCTGCCTGATCGGCATGTGGGACACGCCATGGGGGACCTGCGCAGGAGAACGGACAGTGGTGTCGAAACGGGTTGCATGAGACGACGCACGATCGTGCCTCTGGCGTTGACCGCGACCACCGCTGTGCTGGCGATGACGCTGCCCGCCGGAGCCGCGACGAAGCCGTTGAGCTTCCGCCGTACCGTCCTGCAGGACCAGAAGCAGTACGGCGAGCCGTCCGTCGCCATCACGCGCGACGGCAAGCACATTGCCGTCTGCGTGCCGGGAGGGACGGGCACCACGTCCGTCTGGTACTCCTCCGATGACGGCCACACCTTCGACACGTCTCACACCAACTCCGACAACGGCGGTGGTGACTGCGAGCTTGACTTCATGCCGAACGGCACGCTGCTCAACGCCGACCTCGAGGTCACCGACTCGGCGATCCGCTATTCCAAGGACTTCGGCAAGACCTGGCAGGGCACCCAGACCGCCGGGATCGAGCAGGACCGCCAGTGGTTCGCGCACTCGAAGGACGGCAAGACCGCCTACCTCGTCTACCACGACTTCGCGGCCGAGGCCGAGTTCTACGCCGAGAGCCCCGACGGGGGCATCACGTGGCCGACGGCGCTGGCCGCGCAGCCGATCACCAACGCCGACCAGGTCGCGTTGCCGGGCAACGGCGCGGGTCGCGCGGGTGACCCGGCGTCGATCGTCGACCAGGGTGTCAACACCTTCAGCGGCCCGATGCTCATCAGCCCGGACGGCCGGGACATGTATGTCATGTACTCGATCTCGGACGCGAAGAGCAACGTCGTCGACGGCATCCCGCCCTTCGGCCCGACGCGCGGCATCGTGGTGGCGCACAAGGGCTCGGAGAGCGGGTCGTTCACCAACCGCTACGCGGTCACCAGCGACGGCACGGCGACCAACGGCGCGATCTTCCCGTGGGGCACGATCGACAAGG
>JAWWOJ010000522.1:0-9847 GCA_033851885.1 Frankiales bacterium
CGTCTCCGCGGTCAGCAGCGGGGAGTCGCCGGGGACGACGACCACGGTGCCGTCCGCGTCGGGAATCGTGTCCAGCGCGATACGGACCGCATGCCCGGTGCCGTCCTGGGTCTCCTGGACCACCGCCTTGGCCTTGCCGGTCAGCGTCGCCGTCACCTGGTCGCGAGCGTGCCCGACCACGACCAGCAGGTGCTCCGGGTCGAGCGTCTCCGCCGCGTGCAGGACGTGCCCCAGCATCGTCCGGCCCGCCAGCCGGTGCAGGACCTTCGGGGTGCTGCTCCGCATCCGGGTGCCCTCGCCCGCGGCCAGGACGATCACGGCGACAGGTCGTGCGGACGGCACGCAGTCTCCCTGCTGGCGCGGGCGGACGGGTGGACCGGGGAAGCGCCGGTGACCCCGGCACGCACAACTCTACCGGCGGCCCACGCGCGACCCGTCGCGTCCCGGGTTACTCGCATCCTGCAAGCTCCGCCCCCAGGATTCGAACCTGGACCCGACCACCCCAAAAGAGGCTGTGCTGCCTGTTACACCAAGGCGGAAAGTGTCACAATGGTCCATGACTCCACCAGTCTGCCGCATGCCCCCCGGCGCTTCCCTGCTCCTCTGTGACCTGACGCCGACGGGCCCACGCTCAGCCGACGCGACGCAGCTCATACGGCAGCAGGGAAGCTCTGGTACTAGACAGGGCTACGCACACGTAAGTTACGCTTCCGTAGCCACGCCCCCAGCCAACAGGGACCCGCTGACATGACCGAGATCCTCGACGCACCCGTCACCACGATCGAGTACGACGCGGACGAATCGCGGCCGCTGCAGCAGCTGCCGTCGACCGAGTACATGGCCCGCTGGGAGCAGATCGCGCTCGGGATCTTCGTCTTCGTCCCGCTGCTCGGCGTGTTCGCCGCCGCGTTCGTGCTCTGGGGCAATGGCCTGAGCTGGACCGACGTGATCATCAGCGCGGTCTTCTACCTCGTCACGATGCACGGCATCACCGTCGGGTTCCACCGCTACTTCACGCACGGGTCGTTCAAGGCCAACCGCGGGCTGCGCATCGCCCTGGCCGTGGCCGGCAGCATGGCGATCCAGGGTCCTGTGACGCGCTGGGTCGCCGACCACCGACGGCACCACGCCTTCAGCGACTCCGACGGCGACCCGCACTCCCCGTGGCGCTACGGCGGCGGGGTCAAGGGACTGACGAAGGGGCTGCTGCACGCGCACGTGCTGTGGCTGTTCGACACCGAGCAGACCGACCAGAAGCGCTTCAGCCCGGACCTGCTTGCCGACGAGGACATCGTCCGGGTCAGCCGCCTGTTCCCCGTGCTCGTGGCGACCTCGCTCCTGCTGCCGGCGCTGCTCGGCGGGCTGATCACGATGAGCTTCGCGGGCGCGCTGAGTGCGTTCTTCTGGGCGAGCATCGTGCGGGTCGGCCTGCTGCACCACGTCACATGGTCCATCAACTCGATCTGCCACACCTGGGGCGAGCGCCCCTTCACCACCAAGGACCGCGCCGTCAACGTGTGGTGGCTGGCCGTCGCCTCGGGCGGCGAGTCGTGGCACAACCTGCACCACGCCGACCCGACGTGCGCGCGGCACGGCGTCGACAAGGGCCAGGTCGACAGCAGTGCCCGGCTCATCCAGATCTTCGAGAAGCTGGGTTGGGCCCGCGACGTGCGCTGGCCCAAGCCTGAGCGCTTGGACGCGCGCCGGGCCTAGTCTCGCGAGAGTGAGCGAGGACGAGAGACGCGCCCGGGTCAGGATGACCGGCAAGGAGCGACGAGAGCAGCTCCTCGACGTCGGTCGTTCGCTGTTCGCCGAGCGCGGCTACGACGGCACCGCCGTCGAGGAGATCGCCTCGCGTGCCGGGGTCAGCAAGCCGGTCGTCTACGAGCACTTCGGCGGCAAGGAGGGCCTGTACGCGGACGTCGTCGACCGCGAGGTCCAGCAGCTGCTCGGGATGTTCGGCACGGCGCTGTCGGGTGAGTCCCCGCGCGAGCTGCTGGAGCAGGCCTGTCTGGTGCTGCTCACCTATGTCGAGGAGCACGGCGACGGGTTCCGCATCCTCGTCCGCGAGTCGCCTGTCGGCATGGAGCGCAGCGGCGGCTTCGCCACGATCATGAGCGATGTGGCGAGCCAGGTGGAGTACATCCTCGTCCAGCAGTTCAAGGCCCGCGGCCTCGAGACGAAGCTGGCCCCCCTCTACTCCCAGGCCCTCGTGGGCATGGTTGCGCTGGCCGGGCAGTGGTGGCAGGACCACCGCAAGCCCAAGCGCGAGGAGGTCGCGGCGCACCTGGTCAACCTCGCCTGGAACGGCCTGCGCGGCCTCGAGGCGAAGCCGCGGCTCAGCTCCCTGTAGCCAAGCGCCTAGAGCTGCTCGCTGAGCTCCAGCCAGGACTGTTCGACCGACTCCTTCTCGGCCCGCACCTCGTGCAGCTCGCGGTCCAAGCGGATGACGGCCTCGTGGTCGGCCGCCTGGTCAGCCAGCTGCGCGTGCAGCTCGGCCTCGCGCTTGTCCAGGGTGACCAGCTGGCGCTCGAGCTTCTGCAGGTCCTTCCTCGCTTGCCTCGAGTCGCCGCTCTTCACCTTGGTGGCAGGGGTTTCCGGTGCCCGGCGTACCCGCTTCTGGAGGTATTCGTCGACCCCGCCGGGCAGCGCCTTCACGGTGCCGTCGCCCATCAGCGATGACGTGACGGTCGTGGTCCGCTCGAGGAAGTAGCGGTCGTGGCTGACCACGAGCAGCGTGCCCGGCCAGCCGTCGAGGACGTCTTCGAGGGCTTGGAGGGTGTCGATGTCGAGGTCGTTGGTCGGCTCGTCGAGCAGCAGCACGTTGGGCTCGCCCATGAGCAGCCGGAGCAGCTGCAGTCTGCGGCGCTCACCACCGGACAGGTCGCCGACGCGGGTCCACTGCGCGTTGCCGGTGAAGCCGAACCGGTCGCACAGCGACGACGCCCCGACGGGCTTTCCCCCGAGGTCGACCTGCTTGGCCACCGCCTCGACAGCCTCGAGGACCCTGAGCATCGGGTCGAGCTCGGCAACCTCCTGGGAGAGGTAGGCCGGCTTGACGGTCTGTCCGACCTTGACCACTCCGGAGTCCGGGATCGCCTGGCCTACAAGCATTCTCAGCAACGTCGACTTGCCGGCGCCGTTGACGCCGATCACGCCGATGCGGTCGCCGGGGCCGACTCGCCAGGTGACGTGGTCGAACAGCAGCCGGTCCCCGAACGACAGCGACACGTCCTCGACGTCGTAGACCTGCTTGCCGAGCCGAGCGGTCGCGAACCGCTGCAACGCAATGTCGTCGCGCGGCGGAGGCTCGTCGGCGATGAGGGCGTTGGCCGCGTCGATGCGGAACTTCGGCTTGCTGGTCCTCGCGGGCGGCCCACGCCGCAGCCACGCGAGCTCCTTACGCGCCAGCTGCACGCGCTTCTGCTCGGAGACGGAGGCGATCCGGTCGCGCTCCGCGCGGGCGAGGACGTAGGCCGAGTAGCCCCCCTCGTAGGCGTCGACCTTGCCGTCGTGCACCTCCCACGTCGCCTCGTTGACCTCGTCGAGGAACCAGCGGTCGTGCGTCACCACGACGTGCGCACCGCGGCGCTGCTTGAGCCACGCCGCCAGCCAGGCGACGCCCTCGACGTCGAGGTGGTTGGTCGGCTCGTCGAGGACCAGCAGGTCGTGCTCGCCGATGAGCAGGGCGGCCAGGGCGACCCTGCGCCGTTCCCCGCCGGACATCGTGCCGACGACGGCGTCGAGGCCGACCTCGTGCATGCCGAGGCCGTCGAGAACCTCGCGGACCCGCGCGTCGCCGGCCCAGGTGTGCTCGGCGGTGTCGCCGAGGATGGCCTGGTGCGCGGTCAGCGCCTCGTCGACGCGCACGTCCTGCGTCAGCACTCCGACCCGCAGCGAGCCGGCGTGCGTGACGCGGCCGGAGTGCGGCTCCTCGACCTTCAGCAGCGTCTTCAGAAGCGTCGTCTTGCCGCCACCGTTGCGGCCCACCACGCCGAGGCGATCGGTGTCCGAGATGCCTAGCGACACCTCGTCCAGGAGCAGCTTGGTGCCGTGGGCGACGGTGACGCCCTCGAGGTTGATGAGGTTGGCCACTAGAGCGTCCTGATCACGCGGGCGCCGGGAACCGGGCCGTCGGCGACCCTCACGGTGCGGCAGACCCCGTGCCCGGCGAGGGCGGCGGCGAGGGCGGTCGCGTGGGCGTCGTCGCGGGCGAGGAAAGCCACGGTGGGACCGCTTCCGCTGACGACACCCCCCAGCGCACCGAGCTCGTCACCTGCCTCGAGCAGCCGGCGCAGCTCCGGCTTCAGGGCCAGCGCTGCCGGCTGCAGGTCGTTGCAGAGCACCTGCCCGAGCTGCTCGGGCGAACCCTGCCGCAGCGCCGACAGCACCTCGGCGGCGTCGCTGACCACGGTGACCGGCCCGGTCTCACGAAGGCGGTCCAGCTCGGCGTACACCTGGGGAGTCGACAGGCCGCCTTCCGCGAGGGCAAGCACCCACGAGTAGGAGCCGGCGCCCAGGACAGGCGTGAGTCGGTCGCCGCGGCCGGTGCCGAGCGCCGTGCCGCCGTGCAGGCTGAACGGGACGTCGCTGCCGATCCCCGCAGCGACCTCGGTGAGCTGCTCGCGGCTCAGGCCGAGCCCCCACAGCGCGTCGCAGCCGACGAGCGCGGCAGCGGCGTCGGCGGAGCCGCCCGCACAGCCACCGGCGACCGGAATCCCCTTGCGGAGGTGGAGGGCCACGGCCGGCGCCACGCCCGCGCTCGCGGCGAGGGCGAGCACCGCCTTGGCCGCGAGGTTGGTCTGGTCGACGGGGACGTCGTGGGCGCCCTCGCCCTCGACCGCGACGGTGAGGGCGTCCGCGCGGGTGACGGTCACGTCGTCGAAGAGCCCGATCGCGTGGAACACCGTGGTCAGGTCGTGGTAGCCGTCCCGACGCAGCGGCCCGACCGAGAGGTGCAGGTTGACCTTCGCCGGAGCCCGCACCGTGACGGTGTCGACCGGGGGGCGAGAGGGCATCACTGCAGACTAACGAGCCGGGCGAACTCCTCGACCCCGAGCGTCTCTCCGCGTGCGGACGGGTCGATCCCGGCGGCCCGCAGGCGGTCCTCGGCGGCGGCCGGCGACCCGGCCCAACCCGCGAGGGCTGCACGCAGCGTCTTGCGTCGTTGCGCGAAGGCCGCGTCGATGACGGCGAAGACGGCCTTGCGGTCGCCGGCCGGTGGCTCGCGGCGCGTGAAGGCGACCAGGCCACTGTCGACGTTCGGCGCCGGCCAGAACACGTTGCGCCCGACCGAGCCGGCCTTCGTGACCTCGGCGTACCAGGCTGCCTTCACCGACGGCACTCCGTAGGTCTTCGACCCCGGCGGCGCCGCCAGCCGGTCGGCGACCTCCGCCTGCACCATGACGAGGCCCCTCCGCAGCGATGGCAGGTGCTCCAGCAGCCGGAGCAGCACGGGGACCGCCACGTTGTAGGGCAGGTTCGCGACGAAGGCCGTCGGGTCGGGACCTGGTACGTCGGTGAGCTGCAGCGCGTCCTGGAGCACCACCTCGAGCCGATCGGCGTGCTCAGGTGCCCGTTCGGCGACCGTGAGCGGCAGCTGGGTCGCCAGCGCGGGGTCGATCTCGACCGCGACGACCCGGGCGCACTCCGGAAGCAGCCCCAGGGTCAGCGACCCGAGCCCGGGACCGACCTCGACCACCACGTCGTGCGCCTCGACCCCCGCCGTGCGCACGAGGCGCCGCACGGTGTTGGGGTCGATGACGAAGTTCTGCCCGAGCTGCTTGGTCGGACGGAGGCCAAGCGCCTCGGCGAGCCGCCGGACGTCAGGCGCCGTCAGCAGGCTCAGAGGTAACGACCGCAGTTCGGCCAGGGGCTTCGGCCGCGCTGCTGGTAGAGCAGCTTGGCACGGTAGGTCTGCTCGCCCGACGACGCGTCGATCGGGTCGCCGCTGCCGCCCATGGAGTGCCAGGTGCCCATCGTGAACTGGTAGAGGCCGCGGTAGGTGCCTCCGCTGCTCACCGCGCGGGGGTTGCCGCCGGACTCGCAGTTGGCGAGCGCTCCCCAGTTGAGGCCGTCGGCGCCGGCAACGCTGTAGGGCCGCTGCCTCGTGCCGTAGGCGATGATCTCCGTGATCGGTGCCGCGGTGCGGACCGACGGCTTCGCGAGCAGCTTCCTGGCGAGCCGGCCGTTGACGTACTTCAGGTTGTAGACGCGGTGGATCACGCCGACGCGACCCTCGCGGACGACCTTGGTGAGGCCGGTGTACATCGAGCTGTCGGCCTTGCGCACCGTCGCGAACGGGATCGCGAAGTCCTCGCCGACCTGCGCGCCGCGGATGCGCGTGATGCGGATGACCATGCCGTCGTGGACGGACGCGCGGCGCAGGACTGACAGCGAGTCGCTGTGGCGCAGCGACACCCTCGCGTCGTGCAGTGCCTGCTGGACCGTGAGCGCGTTGGTCGCGAAGCGGCGGACCTTGCCGGCGTCGAGCAGCTGCACCGACTTGCGGGTGCGGATGTCGAGGGCGAACCCCTTCAGCGGGATCGAGCGGGAGCGGTCGGCCGACAGCAGCGCGCCGTTGGTGCGCAGCCCGATCTGGTCGAGCGCCTCGTTGACCGACATCGCCGTCACCCACACGTTGCGCGGTTGGCCGTCGACCGTCAGCTCCATCTCCCGACCGCGACGCAGCACGACGGCGGTGCGGCCGGTCAGCCTCGTCGAGGCGTCGGGAGCGAGCAGGTCGTGCGTCCCGACGGCGAGGTGCGCCGCGCGGAGCGCGTCGCCGACCGTCGCACCGTGGGTGCGGACCGTCGTGCGCTGCCCGTCCACCGTGACGGCGACCGTCTTGGCGGAGGCGGCGTAGGCGGCCTGGCCGCTCCAGGCGGCGAGGAAGGCGACCGCGAGGGCGGCGGGGCGGACAAGGAGGGAGCGGTAGCTCACACGACACCAATGCTCGAGCGTCCCGGGCACGGTGGACGGTGCGGTGCCGCCGGCCGAGGGCCGCAGCGCGAGAGCCGGTCATGAGACCGGCCCCCCGCACCGCCTGGGACGATCCCGACCCCGGCGGATGTCTCGGGAACGTAACGGGAGCCTGTGCGACACGCCAAATTCTCAGATCGCCCAAGGTGGACATCTCGGACAGTCGGTGGGCCTGTGGACAACCCAAAACCGCAGGTCGCGCGCGACAGAGGGGGTCAGGGTGTGAGCCCGCTCTCATTCTGCGACACCCCTCCTGAACTCTCACCCTGAGTGCCTGAAATCTGGCGCGCTGCCATGCCGTGGCGACGCCTGGCGCACCCCGCGTGCTGCGCAGGTCTGCAGGAAGGCGGTACCCAAGGGGGTCAGACCTCAGGCAGGGAGGGAGAAGGCTCTGCGGGTGTTCGCGGCCACTGCCTGGCACAGCTCGTCGAGGTCCTGCTCGCGGGCCGCCGCGAGGGCGCGCATCGTCAAGGGGATGAGGTAGGGAGCGTTGGGGCGCCCGCGGAACGGCATGGGCGTGAGGAAGGGCGCGTCGGTCTCGACGAGCAACCGGTCCTGAGGGCAGACGGCGGCCGCGGCACGCAGCTCGTCGTTGGGCTTGAACGTGACCGGGCCGGCGAAGGAGAGGTAGTAGCCCGCGTCGCCGCAGACCCGCGCCATCGCCGCGTCGCCGGAGTAGCAGTGGAAGACCGTGACGTCCGGGGCGCCCTCCTCGCGCAGCACCCGGAGCACGTCGTCGTGAGCGTCGCGGTCGTGGATGACGAGCGCTTTGCCGGTCTCCTTCGCGATCGCGATGTGCGCGCGGAACGACTCCTCCTGCAGGCCCTGACCGTCGGGCCCGGTGCGGAAGTGGTCGAGCCCGGTCTCACCGATGCCCCTGACCTGTGGCAGCTCGGCCAGCCGTCGGATCTCCTGCAGCGCCTCAGGAGTGGCTGCTCCGCGACCCGCCTCGTTCGGGTGCAGGGCGACCGTCGCCCAGACGTCCTCGTGGTGCCCGGCGAGCTCGGCCGACAACTGGCTGCTCGCGACATCGACGCCCACCTGCACGACCGTGTCGATGCCGACCTCGCGGGCGAGGGCGAGCTGGGCCGACACGTCGCCGCCCATGATGTCGAGGTGGCAGTGGCTGTCCGCCACCGCGACCGCAAGCGGCTCGGGAGCCGGCGGCGGTACCTCCTGCGAGCTACTCCCCCGGGTCAAGGCGCGCCAGCTCCTCCTCGATGACGGACGGATCGAGCTTCGCGAACAGCGGCACCGGCTCGCCGATCGGGATCCCCGGCGTGATCGGCTGCGACTCCCAACGTGCGGCGGCCGCCGCGTAGTCACCCATCAACACCGGGTACGACGGGCCGCCGTCGAGGTCGTCGACCTCCCGCAGCTCTGGCTGGCCGGACCACTCGCCCTCGCCGCCGAGCATCGCCCACACCTGCTGCGAGCTGTGCGGCAGGAAGGGGGTCAGCAGCGTCTTGGCGTCCGCGATCAGCTGCAGCGCGACGTGCAGCACGGAGGCCCGACGCTCCGGGTCGTCCTTGAGCTTCCACGGCTCCATCGTGGACAGGTAGCTGTTCGCGAGCCCGACAGTCCGCATCGCCTCGTTGATCGCGGCCTTCACCTGGTTGCGTCCCAGCAGGTGGCCCACCGTCTCGAAGGCGGCTGCGGACGCCGCGAGGGCGGCGCGGTCGTCGTCGGTGAGGTTGCCCGCGGGAGGGATCGAGCCGAGGTTCTTGTGCACCAGCGACATCGTGCGGTTGACGAGGTTGCCCCAGCCCGCGACCAGCTCGGTGTTGTTGCGGGTGACGAACTGCTCCCACGTGAAGTCGGTGTCGCTCGACTCGGGGCCCGCGAC
The DNA here is from genome assembly GCA_033851885.1 of Frankiales bacterium. Classification (GTDB taxonomy): domain Bacteria; phylum Actinomycetota; class Actinomycetes; order Mycobacteriales; family SCTD01; genus RYN-111. The sequence goes on from JAWWOJ010000522.1 coordinate 8,828, forward strand.
GCAGAGGTAGTAGCGGATCGCGTCCGGCCCGTACCGCTCGAGCACGTCACGCACGTAGATGACGACGGACCGCGACGAGGAGAACTTCTTGCCCTCCATCGTGAGGTACTCGCTCGACACGACCTCGGACGGGAGGTCGAGCTCGCCGTACTCCCCGGCCGACCCTTCCGGCTTGCCCGAGGCGCCGAGCAGGATCGCCGGCCAGATCACCGAGTGGAAGACGACGTTGTCCTTGCCCATGAAATAGAAGCCCTCGGCGATGCCGCCGTGCCAGAACTCCTCCCACGACCCGCCCGTGCGCCGCGACCACTCGATCGACGCGGACAGGTAGCCGATGACGGCGTCGAACCAGACGTAGAGCCGCTTGTCGTTGCGGTCCTTCCAGCCCTCGAGCGGGATCGGCACCCCCCAGTCGAGGTCGCGCGAGATCGCCCGCGGCCGCATCTCGTCGATGAGGTTGGCGCTGTACTTCAAGACGTTGGGGCGCCAGTCGGTGCGCTCCTTGAGCCACGACGCGAGCAGCTCCGCGAACGCCGGCAGCTCGAGGTAGAACTGCGCCGACTCGACGAACGTGGGCGGCTCCCCGTCAATCGTCGAGCGGGGGTTGATGAGGTCCTGGGGGTCCAGCTGACGGCCGCAGTTGTCGCACTGGTCGCCGCGCGCACCGTCGTACCCGCAGTTGGGGCAGGTGCCCTCGACGTAGCGGTCGGGGAGGCCCCGCCCGGTCTTGGCGTCGATGGCGGACAGCTGCGACCGCTCGACGACGTAGCCGTTCTTGTGTAACGCGAGGAACAGCTTCTGCACCACGTCGTAGTGGTTGCGGGTGGTCGTGCGGGTGAACAGGTCGTAGGTGAGACCGAGACCCTGCAGGTCCTCGGCGATGATCCGGTTGTAGCGGTCGGCGAGCTCGCGCGCGGTGACGCCTTCCCGGTCGGCCTGCACCTGGATCGGCGTCCCGTGCTCGTCGGTGCCGCTCACCATGAGGACCTTGTTGCCAGCCATCCGGTGGTAGCGGCTGAA
>JAWWOJ010000537.1:0-4450 GCA_033851885.1 Frankiales bacterium
CTCAGCCGCCCGGTCACCCAGGGCCAGCAGCCAGGCGACGTCGGGGAGATCGAGGGCGGTGGCGGCCGGCGGCTCGCCCACCGACGGCGGCGGCGCGGTGCTCTCGCGCGGGCCGAGCGCGAACCACAGCGACTTCCCGGCCGGGGTATGCGTGCTGCCCCAGGTCGAGGCCAGTCGGTCCAGAAGGAACAGCCCGCGGCCGCCCTCACGGCCCTCGTCGACCGAGCCGGTGGGCAGCGGCAGGCCGCCCGGACGCCCGTCGGACACCTCGACCCGGACCCCCCCAGGGCCTGTCGAGACGCAGAGCTCGAGGGCGGTGCCGGCGTGCACGACGGCATTCGTCACGAGCTCCGTGACGAGCAGCAGGGCATCATCGACCAGGGCGTCCTGGCCTGCCTCGTCACAGGCCGCGCGGACATACCGTCGCGCCAGCCCGGCGGACCGCGCATCCGGCGACAGGGCCACCCGGACCTCGGACGTCGTCACGTCCGCGCCCCCCTGGGCGATCCGAGCAGCTCGGCGAGCTGGCGGCAGGCATCCTGCGCCGCGAGCAGCGCCGGGGTCGCGTCGGCCCCCTCCTCGACCGCCTCCACAGCAGTGTCGAGGTGGACCTGGCTGCGCACCAGGAGCGCCGACAGCCGCTCGGCCTCGAGCCCGGCCAGCCGGGCCTCGACCTCGGCCATCCGGGCGGCCAGCTCGCGCCGGCGCTCGTGCAGCTCGATGAAGACCGACACCTTGGCCCGCAGCACCCACGGGTCGAACGGCTTGGACAGGTAGTCGACAGCGCCGGCGGCATACCCGCGGAACGCCTGGTGCGCCTCGCCGTCGATCGCCGTGAGGAACACGATCGGGATGTCGCGGGTCCGCTCGCGCGACTTGATGTGCTGCGCCGTCTCGAAGCCGTCCATGCCCGGCATCTGCACGTCGAGCAGGATCAGAGCGACGTCGTCGACGAGCAGCCGCTTGAGCGCCTCCTCGCCGGAGCTCGCCCGGACCAGCTGGTGGCCCAGCCCAGCCAGGATGGCCTCGAGCGCCAGCAGGTTCTCGGACCGGTCATCGACCATCAGCACGGTCGCGGGGCGGTTCTCCACCTAGCTGCCGTTGCCGACGAGCCAGGACCGCATGACGGTCAGCAGCCGGTCCAGGTCGACCGGCTTGGTGATGTAGTCGGAGGCGCCCGCAGCGAGGCTCTTGTCGCGGTCGCCAGGCATCGCCTTGGCCGTGAGGAACAGCACCGGAAGCCCTTGCAGTGAGGGGATGCGCCGGATCTCGCTGGTCGTCTCGTTGCCGTCCATGTCCGGCATCATCACGTCCATGAGCACCAGGTCCACCTGGCCGTTCTCGTGCAGCAGGCGGATGCCGTCGCGGCCGTTGTCGGCGTAGAGGACGTGCATGCCGTGCAGCTCCAGGGCGCTGGTGAGGGCGAAGACGTTGCGGACGTCGTCGTCGACCACCAGCACCGTGGCGCCCTGCAGCGGGTCAGGCCCGTCGATCGGCGCCGCGGCGCTCGGAGACGCCGTCAGCATGGGCACCTGGCGCGGCGCGGTGAGGGCTGGGCTGTCGATGAGAGCAACGATGCTGTCGCGGTCGCCGAACGGGTAGGTCGCAGGGACGTACAGCGTGAAGGTACTGCCCCGGCCGGCCTCGCTCTCCACGGCGATGGCGCCGCCGAGCAGCCGGGCGATCTCGCGGGAGATGGACAGCCCGAGCCCGGTGCCGCCGTACTTGCGGCTGGTCGTGCCGTCCGCCTGCTGGAAGGCCTCGAAGATCAGCTTCAGCTTGTCCGGAGGAACCCCGATCCCGGTGTCGGTGACGCTGAAGGCCACGACCTGCTCGGCGTCGTCGAGCGTCGGCACGCCGAACGGAGCAGCCGGCATGGCCCGGTGGACCTTCAGCGAGACGCTGCCGCGCTCGGTGAACTTCATGGCGTTGGACAGCAGGTTCTTCAGCACCTGCTGCAGCCGCTGCTCGTCGGTCACGACGGCCGGCAGGACTCCCTCGTCCAGGTCGACGACGAGCTCGAGCCCCTGCTGCTCGGCCAACGGCCCGAAGGCGCTCTCGACGTAGTCGCACACGTCGGCGAGCACGATCGGTGCCGGGTGGACGTCCATCTTGCCGGCCTCCACCTTGGACAGGTCGAGGATGTCGTTGATCAGCGAGAGCAGGTCGCTGCCCGCGCTGTGGATGGTGCGGGCAAACTCGATCTGCTTGTCGGTGAGGTTGCTCTCCGGGTTGTCGGCCAGCAGCTTCGCCAGGATCAGCAGGCTGTTGAGCGGGGTCCGCAGCTCGTGGCTCATGTTCGCCAGGAACTCGGACTTGTACTGGGAGGACAGCGCCAGCTGCTCCGCCTTCTCCTCGAGACCGAGGCGGGCCAGCTCGATCTCGCGGTTCTTGATCTCGAGGTCGCTCGACTGCTCCGTGAGCAGCCGGGCCTTGTCCTCGAGCTCGGCGTTCGTGCGCTGCAGCTCGACCGACTGGACCTGCAGCTCCTGCGCCAGCCGCTGCGACTGCTCGAGCAGCTCCTCGGTGCGGACGTTGGCGATGATCGTGTTGAGCACGACGCCGATGGTCTCCACCAGCTGCGAAAGGAAGCCGGTGTGGACTTCGCTGAAGTGCTGCAGGGACGCCAGCTCGATGACGCCCAGCACCTGCTCCTCGAACAGCACGGGCAGGACGAACAGGTCGGTGGGCGCGGCCTCGCCCAGGCCGCTGCGCAGCGTGAGGTACTCCGGCGGCACGGACGGCACGCGGATCGGCCGACGCTCCACCGCGGCTTGTCCGACCAGGCCCTCACCGAGGGCGAACACCAGCTCCGCACCGTCGGCGGGCGCGCCATAACTTGCCGCCCGGCGCAGCACCTGACCCTCCTCGGTGGGTTCGCTCAGGAAGAACGCGCCGTGCTGCGCCTCGATGACGGGGGTCACCTCGCTCATGATCATCCTGGTGACGGCAGCGAGGTCGCGCTGGCCCTGCAGCTGCCCGCCGATGCGCGCCAGGTTGCTCTTGAGCCAGTCCTGCTGGGCGTTGATCTCCGTGGTGGTGCGCAGGTTGGCGATCATCTGGTTGATGTTGTCCTTGAGCTCGGCCACCTCGCCCTGCGCTTCGACGTTGACCGAGCGGGTCAGGTCGCCGCGGGTCACGGCCGTGGAGACCTCGGCGATGGCACGCACCTGGGTGGTGAGGTTGCCGGCGAGCTGGTTGACGTTCTCTGTGAGGTGGCGCCACGTGCCGGACACCCCGGCGACCTCGGCCTGGCCGCCGAGCTTGCCCTCGGTGCCGACCTCGCGCGCGACGCGGGTGACCTCGGCGGCGAAGGCGGAGAGCTGGTCGACCATCGTGTTGACGGTGCTCTTGAGGTCGAGGATCTCGCCCTGCGCATCCACGGTGATTTTCTGCGACAGGTCGCCCTGAGCGACGGCGGTCGTCACGAGCGCGATGTTGCGGACCTGGCTGGTCAGGTTGGAGGCCATGAAGTTCACCGAGTCGGTGAGGTCGCGCCAGGTGCCGGACACGCCCTTGACCTGTGCCTGACCGGCCAGCTTCCCCTCGGTGCCGACCTCGCGGGCCACGCGGGTCACCTCGTCGGCGAACGACGACAGCTGGTCGACCATCGTGTTGACGACGTTCTTCAGCTCGAGGATCTCGCCCTGGGCGTCGACGGTGATCTTCTGCGACAGGTCACCCCGGGCGACCGCGGTAGCGACCTGGGCGATGTTGCGGACCTGGCCCGTGAGGTTCGCCGCCATGTAGTTCACGTTGTCGGTCAGGTCGCGCCAGGTGCCGGAGACGCCCTTCACCTGTGCCTGGCCGCCGAGGCGGCCCTCGGTGCCGACCTCACGGGCCACGCGGGTCACCTCGTCGGCAAACGACGACAGCTGGTCGACCATCGTGTTGACGACGTTCTTCAGCTCGAGGATCTCGCCCTGGGCGTCGACCGTGATCTTCTGCGACAGGTCGCCGCGGGCGACAGCGGTGGCGACCTGGGCGATGTTGCGGACCTGACCCGTGAGGTTGGCCGCCATGTAGTTCACGTTGTCGGTGAGGTCGCGCCAGGTGCCGGACACGCCCTTGACCTGGGCCTGACCACCGAGTCGTCCTTCGGTGCCGACCTCGCGGGCCACGCGGGTCACCTCGTCGGCGAACGACGACAGCTGGTCGACCATCGTGTTGATGGTCTGGGCCAGGGCCGCGACCTCGCCCTTGGCGTCGACGGTGATCTTCTGCGACAGGTCGCCCTGGGCCACCGCGGTGGTGACCTGGGCGATGTTGCGGACCTGACTGGTCAGGTTGCCGGCCATGCCGTTCACGTTCTCGGTGAGGTCGCGCCAGGTGCCGCTGACGCCGCGGACCTGTGCCTGGCCGCCGAGCTTGCCCTCGGTGCCGACCTCGCGGGCCACGCGGGTCACCTCGTCGGCGAACGACGACAGCTGGTCGACCATCGTGTTGAAGG
>JAWWOJ010000557.1:0-3347 GCA_033851885.1 Frankiales bacterium
CCAGGGGCTGGGACCGGGTGTAGCACCACCCAGTCCCAGCCCCTGGAAGGAACTGGGCGCAGCCTCAGCTGCGACGAATCAACCCCAACCGTTGCTCATGTAGCTCACCCCCGGCGTATGGTCTAGACCGAACTGAGCCGTTCGGCCCAACGCAGAGGACTCTAAATGCCGATACACGCATCTGGAAAGCCTGGGATTCGGACAAAGAGGGACACACGTATCTTCTTCCCCAGGAGATTCACCCGTTTGGCCCTACAGGACGCGCGTGTTGATGCCGAAGAACCCGCGTAGAAGGGGGCGTCCGGCCTTGTAGCACCAGGGTCGCGACGCCCTCGACGACCCCGAAGACTGCCCCGAACGGCGCATCCGACGGGGCAAGTGCCCGCCGCGAAGCGCATTCGCGCTGCTGAGTGGTCCGACGTTGGACATCCGGACACGTTGGGACGTGTCGAGGCTTCCGAGATCGGTCAGGGAGCGGCGGCGAGCTCCACGGCGCGGGCGAAGACGGCGTCCAGCATGGGTTCGGTGAGGCGGCCGGTGAAGGTGTTCTGCTGCGACACGTGGAAGCAGCCGAGGACCGAGAACCCCTCGGCCTCCACCTCGGCGCCGTGCGTGAAGCGCGGCGTACCCGCCGTCCAGAGCCCGAGGCCGCGGAGCTGGTCGAAGAACGCCAGCCAGCCGAACGACCCGAGGCAGACGACGGCGCGCACCGACGGCAGCACCCACGACAGCTCCCGGGCGAGCCACGGCGCGCAGGCGTCGCGCTCGTCAGGTAGTGGCTTGTTGGCGGGCGGAGCGCAGCGGACGGGCAGCGTGATGCGCGTGTCGATGAGGGCGAGCCCGTCGTGCGCGTCGACGGAGGTCGGCTGCGAGGCGAGGCCAGCCCGGTGCAGCGCGGCGTACAGCCAGTCGCCGGATCGGTCGCCGGTGAAGATCCGCCCGGTCCGGTTGCCGCCGTGGGCGGCGGGCGCCAGGCCTATGACGAGGATGTGCGGACGCGCGGAGCCGAAGCCTGTGACTGGGCGGCCCCAGTACCTCTCGTCGGCGTAGGCCGCACGCCGCTTGCCGGCAACGTCCTCGCGCCACTCGACGAGTCGGGGGCAGGCCCGGCACACCGACGACCGAGCTTCGAGGTGGTTGAGCGACGGCGCCGAGGCCGACAGTCGCACGACCTCCGCGGCGTCGTGCGCGACCGGCGTCGTGCCGGACGCCTTGTCGGTGGGAAACCCGGTGCCGGGACGGATCACGGAGCGGCCCCGGTCCGGCTACGGAGCATTCGTGCCCTCGCGTCCATAGCGGTCCTCGAGCCGCACCACATCGGTGAGCTGTGTGGTGGATGCCTCCAGCATCACCGTGTCCCCGATCGCGGTGACCCGGTGCCGGACACCCGGCCGCAGATGGATCGACTCCCCGGGCTCGAGCTCGAAGGACTCGAGCGCGTCCTCGTGCAGGCCGATCTCCACGCGCAGCCGGCCGGACTGCACGGAGATCGTCTCCTCCTTCACCTCGTGATACTGCAGCGACAGGGCGTGCCCATCGTTCACGTGGATCGCCTTGCCGCAGAACACGCCGTCGACCAGCGCGAAGATCTCCTCGTGCCCCCACGGCTTGTCGACGCGGCCGACGACGCTGACCCAATCGGACTTGCTCACGATTCCCCCATGCTCAGGGCGATCCCGTCGAGGATGTCGGACTCGCTCACCACGACCTCGTCCAGCGACAGCAGGTCCATGGCACGGTCGAGGATGAGCGCTCCGCCACCGATGACGTCGGCCCTTCCTGGGTGCATGACTGCAAGTCTGGCCCGTTGCTCCCGGGTCATGGACAGCAGGTCCGTCGCGATCTCGTGAACTCTTGCCCGCGAAACACGGGAGAGATGGATCGCCTCCGGCTGGTACGACGGAAGCTCGAGCGCCAGAGCGGCGACCGTCGTCACGGATCCCGCCAACCCCACAGCCGTGCGGGCCCTCTCGGCCGGCACCACCTCCGCCGCCAGCCGGAGAGCCGCATCGACGTCGGCGGTAGCCGCCGCGACCTGGTCGGTGGTCGGTGGGTCGGAGACGAGATGACGCTCGGTCAGCCGGACACAGCCGACGTCGACGGAGCGCGCGGCCTCGACCGACGTGGTGCCGAGGACGAGCTCGGTGGAGCCTCCCCCGATGTCCATGACCAGGAACGGTCCATCCGCCGGTGCGAGGTCGATGGTGGCTCCGCGAAACGACAGCGCCGCCTCCTCGTCGCCACTGATGACCTCGGGTTCGACGCCGAGCGTCGCCACGACCATGGCGACGAACTCAGCCCGGTTGGAGGCATCCCGGGTGGCGGAGGTCGCGACCATCCGGGTGCGCTCGACGCCCAGGTCCGAGCACGTCTTCGCATACGACGCGAGCGCCTCTCGGGTTCGCGCGATTGCCTGGGGCGCAAGGGATCCGGTGCGGTCGACCCCCTCGCCGAGGCGCACGATGCGCATCTCGCGATGCAGCTCCTCACCCGGCAGATCGCGGACCAGGAGGCGTATGGAGTTGGTGCCGCAGTCGACGGCCGCGACTCTCACGAGCGGGTCCTCTTGTGGGGTACGTCATCGGAGTCGGGGTCGACGCAAGGCCCCTTGCGGGACCAGTCCTCCAACATCGCCAGGGCCTCGTCGCCGAACGGGTTCACGCCCTGACCGACCGCCAGCGAGTGGCCGACGAGCACGTGGAGGCACTTGACCCGTGTCGGCATCCCACCCTGTGCAGGGACGTTCTCCAGCACCTCGTGGGCGTCGCGGCGGCGGACGTAGTCCCGCGCCGCCTCGTCGTACCTCGCCTGGAGCTCGGGGTCCGTCGCAAGACGTGCCGTCATCTCCTTCATGAGCCCCGAGGACTCGAGCTGCCCGATCAGCGAGGCCGCGCGCGGGCAGGTCAGGTAGTAGAGGGTCGGGAACGGCGTGCCGTCCTCGAGTCGCGGGTTGGTCTCGACGACGTCCGGCAGGCCGCAGCCGCAGCGGTGGGCGACATCGCGGATGGCGCGGGGCTCCCGGCCCAGTTGCAGGCCGACGACGCGGACGTCGCGGGGGTCGAGGGTCATGTCGGTGTCGGGGTCACGGTGTTGGGGTCACGGTGTCGGGGTGGGCAGTGCAGCGGGCTTGTCGGCGGCCCGCACGCTTCCCCAGACCTGGGAGTACCACGGGGCTTCGGGTCCGGTCGCCGCGATGCCGGACCGGTCCGAGGGACCCGCTGCCGCAGGCGCCGGCGTGGGACTGAGGACGACATAGGGGATCTCCCCTGGCATGACGTAGTGCAGCCGCTCGCGCGCGAGCTTCTTCACATACGACGGGTCCTGCAGCAGCCGTCGCTGCTGCTCGA
>JAWWOJ010000566.1:0-5905 GCA_033851885.1 Frankiales bacterium
GTCAGCCCGGTCGCAGGTGGCGACCACGACGGTGGCCGCGGCGACCGTGGCATCCCACGTGCTGGTGCGCCCGACCTCGGTGACGGGCACCTCGGCTCGCCAGCTCATGACAGCAGCTCGGCATAGAGCGCGTCGACCCGCGCCGCACAGACGTCGGCGTCGAACGCGGCCGCGACAAGTGGCCCGGCGGCGCCCATCCGGCGGGCCCGCTCCGGATCGCCGAGTACCGCGACGACGGCCTCCGCCAGCGCCGTCGGATCCGCCTCGCCGACGAGCAGCGCGCTGTCGGCCGACACTGCCGACGGGATGCCACCGTGCCGCGTCGACACCACGGCGCGGCCGACGGCTTGGGCCTCGAGGTTGACGAGCAGCAGGCTCTCGCTGTCGCCGTCGGTCGCGGTGCGCGAGGGCGTCACGACGACGGTGCCGCGGGCCAGCGCTGCCCGTACCTGCTGTGCCCGGCGAGCCGGGTCCGGGATCCACACCTCGGCCTGGCTCGGTGGCGAGAGCGGTCCTTCGCCGAGGACCAGCAGGCGTGCCGCGGGGCAGGCGGCGAGCACCTGTGGCCACGCGGCAGCGAGCACGTCGAGACCCTTCTTCTCCACGAACCGCCCGACGAAGACAGCGGTCGGTGGCCCGTCCGGCCAGGCCTGCGGCGTGAAGACGGTGCGGTCGACGCCGCTGGGCAGCACCCGGACGCGGTCCTCGCGGGCACCACAGGCAATCGCATGACCGCCGAGGAACGACGATGGCACGACGACCGCGTCCGCGGACCCGAGCGCGTGCCGGAGCGCCTGGTCCTGGCGCGCCCGGCCGGCAGCGACGTCATGGCCGTGCACCGACACCACGAGGGGGACGCCCGCCCGCCGCGCGCCCCCGACGACACCGTCGAGCTCGAAGCCGAAGTGCGCGTGCAGCAGGCCCGCGCCGTAACGACGGACCGCGAGGGCGAGGGCGGCGGCCACTCCCCGGCGCTCCTGCGCCGCGGGCAGGAAGCGGAGCAGGCGGTCGAGCCGGACCAGCGGCTGCTGGGGGAAGGCCTCCGGGCGGACCACGCCGCGCCGCACGGCGACGACGGGCCGGTACGACGACCGGCTCAGGAGCTGGTGCACGTACTGCTCGCTCGGCGGCAGCCAGCGCGGCAGGTAGTGCAGGACCGCCGTCATCGCAGCACGCCCAGATGCAGCTGCTCAAGCACGTCGGCATAGCCGTCGGTGGTGTAGCGAGCAGCGGTGACCAGCCCGCCCGCCACCAGGCGCTCCCGGAGCCCGGCGTCTCCCGCGAGCCGCCGCACGGCCGCGGCGAGTGCCGAGGCGTCGCCCGCCGGGACGAGCAGTGCGTTCCCGCCGTCCACGAGGTAGTCGGCCGCGCCGCCGCTCGGCACCGCGACCACCGGCGTACCGCAGGCCATCGCTTCCAGGGGGACGAGGCCGAACGGCTCCTCCCAGGTCGAGGTGAACAGCAGCACGTCGGCGTCGACGTAGACGTCGCGCAGCTGCGCCCGTCGTACCGCGTCGAAGGTCAGCGGCAGGCCCGCACCGAGGGCCTCAAGCTCTGCACGGTGCCGGGGGTCGGCGTGACCGACGAGGCGCAGCGCGGTGCCGGGCAGCTCGCGCAGGGCACGGACGGCGGTCGCGAACCCCTTCCGCGGGTCGAGCCGCCCGACGCCGAGCAGCCGCCCGCGCCACGGTCGCGGATCGCCTGCGGACAAAGGGAAGTCTCCCAGGTCGATGCCGCTGGGCACCACACTCGCCCCGGGGAAGGTCCAACGCGTGCGGTCCTCGGCCGCTTGCCGGGTGCGCTCGCTGACGAAAGCCGTGGTGACGCGCTCACCGAGGTCGTCGGGGAGCCGGGCGGGCACGCCGGTGACCCGCTCGACGAGCCGTGCCCGGCGTGGGTGGTCGCGGAACGCCTTCGTCCACGGGTCGATGCTCGGGCCGTACCAGAGCCAGTCGTCGCAGACCACGAGGACCGTCGGGATGCCTGAGCGGACGAGGGCGCTGACGAGCTGCAGCGGCATGGCACCCATCGACCACACGCTGACCACGTCCGGCTTCTCGTCGAGGGCCCGTCGCAGCACGCCCTGGTCGTACCGCTCGAGCCGGACTCGCTCGGGCCACGTCGGGACCAACAGCCGGTGGTCCTCCCAGTACCAACGCAGCTCGCGGCGGACCGACGGCTCGTCCACGTCGGCCACGCCGGGCACCCGCAGGTCGGTGGTCAGGACCTCCACCTCGTGGCCCTTGGCCCGCCAACGGGACACCACGTCGTGGCAGGACAGCTCGTAGCCGCCGAGCGCGTGCGGGGGGTAGGTGCTGCCAAGGACGAGGACGCGCATCAGCGCCGTCTAGGGTCGAGCGCGTGCCCGGACGCCTCGACCAGCTGCTCCGCCGGCAGGCCTGGGTCCGCGGCGGGCGCGCCGACTCGGTGCTCGACCGCGCGCTTGCCCGCCGGGTTCCCCTGCCGCCCGCCGGTGAGCGGCGCATCGAGGTGGGCTCGGGCTTCTCGCCGCGGCCGGGATACCTGCACGTCGACGCGGTCCCCGGCCTTCCGGAGCTCGACCTGGTGGCGGCGGACGCGCTGCCGCTGCCGGACGACTGGGCCGATGAGGTGCTGGCCGTGCACATGATCGAGCACGTCCCTGCCGGTCGGCTCCAGGACGTGCTGCAGGGCTGGCGCCGGGTGCTGCGCCCGGGGGGCCGACTCGTCCTCCACACGCCGAACGGTACGGCGCTCGCGCGCGCCTACCTCGACGGCGGGCTGTCGGCGCGCTGGCCGGTCCTGGCGGCCATGTACGGCTACAACCGCGCACCGTGGGACGCCACCGGTCCGGGGGACCTCGGTGTCGAGCCGGACCACCGGCTGCTGTTCGACCTCGCGCTGCTCGAACAGGTACTGACCGACGCCGGGTTCGCGGGCATCGCCGACGTGAGCGGCCAGGACCCGCACTGCCACCACACCCGCGACTGGGCCCCCTACGTCCCCAACCTCTGCCTCGAAGTCCAAGCCACCGCCTGACCCCCCGCGATGAATGGATACAGCACTGCCTTTTTCAGCACGAAAAGGGAAGTGCTGTATCCATTCATGCGGAGGAGCGGCGCCAGAAGTGGCCGGTCCAGTCGATCTGGACCAGCTCGTCGGTGATCGCATGCGCCGCGCGGAAGTCGTCGGTCGCGGCCCGGCACGCCTCGATGGCGCCGTAGTCGTCGATGATCACGTAGCCGCCGGCGGACACCTTCGGCCACAGCGCGTCGAGAGCGTCGGTCGTCGACTCGTACAGGTCGCCGTCGAGCCGGGCCACCGCGACCTGCTCGATCGGCGCGGTCGGCAAGGTGTCCTTGAACCAGCCCTTGAGGAAGCGCACCTGCCCGTCGAGCAGGCCGTAGCGCGCGAAGTTGGCCTGTACCTGTTCGAGGCTGACGGCCAGCTCGGGCCGGGTCCAGTGGTCGTCGCCCTGATCGGCGGGGTAGCGCTCGGCGTCGGGCTTCGGCAGCCCCTCGAAGGAGTCCGCGACCCACACGACCCGGTCGGTCACGCCGTGCGCGGCGAGCAGCCCGCGCAGGAAGATGCTCGCGCCGCCACGCCACACGCCCGTCTCGACCAGGTCGCCGGGGACGCCGTCGCGCAGGACGCTCTCCACGCACGCGCGCAGGTTCTGCAGGCGCTTCGCCCCGACCATCGTCTCCGCCGAGGCGGGCAGGTCGGCGCCGACCTCCCGGGCCCGGGGGTCAGCAGGTCGGCGTACGACCGCCTCGGCGCCGGTGCCGGCCAGCAGCCGGCGCGCGAGCTTGTGCCGGAGCGCGGCGCCGGTGAACGGCTGCACCACGTCGTCGTCGAAGCCGGTGCGGGTCAGCGCCCGCTGTAGCAGGTCGAGATAGAGCTCAGCCGGGTCGGGCATCCGCCGATCCTAGGTTCGCGCACTCTTGTACCTCAGCGCCGGCTTCTCGACCTTCTCGTGGATGAGCCCTCCGACGACGAGGGTGACGACCCCGGCGACCAGCATGCGAAGCTGCCAGGCCGGGTGGTCCAGCAGCGCGCCGGTCACCCGCAGGGCAGGCACGTGGACGAGGTAGAGCACGTAGGACGCCCGCCCGATCCACACGAGTGCCGGGTGCTCCAGCACCACGCTGTAGGCCCGCACCGGCCAGCGCACCTGCTGCAGCACCAGGAACCCGAACGCCACGCAGGCCGTCACGATGCCGAGCGTCAGCACGACCCGGACGGGCAGCAGCTGCGGCCGCCACAGGAACAGCGCGACGTAGGCGGTGCCGAGCAAGGTGGCCGCCCGCACCACGGTCCGGGCGCGATCGGGTACGAGCTCATAGGCGAAGAGCAGCCCCGCCAGGGTGCCGACCAGGATGCCGCTGACCCGCAGGTCCGGCCGGTAGGAGATCGAGGACAGCGCGGTCCCGTGGTCGAAGCTCCACTGCAACCACGCGGTGGCGACCACGAACACGACGGTGACGCCCGCGACCACCGCCTTGGGCGGCACCCGCAGCCGGAGCAGCAGGAGCAGCAGCGTGGGCCAGACCACGTAGAACTGCTCCTCCGTCGACAGTGACCAGGTGGGGAGGAACACCGACATGTGCATCGGCTCCGCCGCCGCCCGGAAGTTCGCGTAGTACAGCAAGGTGGACATCGCGGAGCGCACCACGTCCTTCGGCCCGATCGCGAGGTACGCGGTCACCGCGGCCACCGGGACGACCAGCCACTGCGCGGGAAACAGCCGGACCACCCGGCGGCGGTAGAACCGACGCAGGCTGATGCCGCCGGTGCGCTGCTGCTCGCGCACGAGGAGGGTCGTGATCAGGAACGCCGACATGACGAAGAAGGCGTCGACGGAGATGGCGGCACCCGGCACCAGCGGCGGGTAGGCGTGGTAGGCGAAGATGGAGAGCATGAACAGCCCCCGGACACCGTCCAGGGACGGCCAGTAGGGCCCACGCACACCGACAGGTGTCTGGACCGCCGGCATGCGTCGCAGCATGCCGTACACGACGACGAGCGAGAGGCAACGGGTGCGCGACCGGCCGAACGTCCTGCTCGTCGTGCTCGACACCGCCCGGGCCGACGCGACCGAGCCCTATGGCGCAGCGCCCGGCACGACACCCGTGCTCAGGGACCTCGCCTCGCGGGGTACGGCAGTGCGGTCGGCGTACGCGCCGTCGTCGTGGACGCTGCCCTCGCACGCGGCGCTGTTCACCGGCCTGATGCCTCGAGCGCTCGGCCTCGGCCAGGCACCCGACGGCCTGCCCACGTCGTGCCCGCCCCTGGTCGCCGCGCAGGAGCACCGCTGGCTGCCGTCGGTGCTGCAGCGCGCCGGCTGGTCCACCCGCGCGGTGTCGAGCAACGTCTGGGTGTCGGGGGCGTCGGGCTTCGACCTCGGCTTCGGCTCCTTCGCGCAGGTGTCCGGCCACCGGCGTACGTCGATGGGCGCACCCGGTACGAAGGCCAGGCTGCAGTGGCTGGCGCACGCGATGAAGGCCGACGCGGATGCCGGCGCGCGGCAGGCCCGCGCCGAGGTGGACCGCTGGTTGGCGGAGGACGGTACGGCCCCGTTCTTCTGGTTCGTCAACCTGCTCGAGTGCCACTCGCCCTACCTGCCTCCGAAGCCGTGGAACGACCTCGGCCTGCTCGGGCGGGCCCGGGCCGCCGACGAGTCGCGGCGGCACCTGACCCTGCAGGCGGTCTGGCAGGCGTCACTCACCGGCCGGCCCGTGCCTGCTCCTGCCCTGGACCGGCTGCGGCACCTCTACCAGCGCGCGGTGTCGTCAATGGATGCCTGGCTCGGCGGCGTCCTCGAGGAGCTCGACCGGCGGCAGGTGCTCGACGACACGGTCGTCCTGGTGACGAGCGACCACGGCGAGAACTTCGGCGACGACGGACTGATGGGCCACGCCTTCTC
>JAWWOJ010000051.1:0-2926 GCA_033851885.1 Frankiales bacterium
GACCTGGCCCGTCGACGTCAGGACCCCTTGCGGTGCAAGGGATCTCGGCACGCTCAGGAGGATGACGTCGGAGCTGGTGAGCCGGACGCCCGGTCCCAGGTCGTGAGCCGCCGCGAGCACCTGGACGGTGGCCGGCGGGGTCGGGGCGAGGGTCGGCAGCGCGACGGCCACTGCCGCGGCGACCAGGCCGCCGGCCAGCAGCCCGCGGTGTCGTCGTACTGCTCGGGAGAGATCCTTCATGGCAGGTCCAGGTTGTGGTCGCAGCTGCAGGTGCGCTCGGTGGGCAGGGCAGCGACGACGCCGTGGAGCAGCCCGCGCAGGGCGGCGGTCTTCTCGCCGAAGACCTTGAAGACCTCCTCCTGCGACACCTCGACGCCACCGTGGACACCCGCGTCGAGGTCGGTGACGAGGGCGATCGCGGTATAGCAGAGCTTGAGCTCGCGGGCGAGGACCGCCTCGGGGTGGCCGGTCATGTTGATGACGGACCAGCCCTGCTTCGCGTAGTGCTCCGACTCCGCGCGGCTGCTGAACCGCGGACCGTCGACGACCACCATCGTGCCGCCGTCGCTGACCGGCCAGCCGGCGTCGCGGGCCGTGCCGACGGCAGCCGTCCGCCCACTCGGGCAGTAGGGCTCAGCGAACGACACGTGAACCGGACCGCGCCCGGTCCAGTCGTCATGGAAGGTCTGCGACCGGCCGGTGGTGCGGTCGACGAGCTGGTCCGGCACGACGAGATCGCCGGGGGACTGAGTGGGCTGCAGCCCACCGACAGCGCACGGGGCGAGCACCTGGCGGACGCCGGCGGTGCGCAGCGCCCAGAGGTTCGCGCGGTAGGGGATGCGGTGCGGCGGGAACCGGTGGTCACGGCCGTGCCGCGGCAGGAACGCCACGCGTCTGCCGGCGACGGTCCCGACGACCAGCGGGTCCGACGGTGGGCCGTAGGGGGTGTCGAGCTCGATCTCCTCCGCGTCCTCGAGGAACGCGTAGAAGCCGGAGCCTCCGATGACGCCGATGTCCGCCGCTGCCATGCAGGGCAACCTAGGGGCGGCGGGCCCCGCGGGTCAGGCGGCGGGGGTGCTGGTTGTGGACGAGCTGCTCTCGCTCTTGGCCGGGGCGGGCGTGCTCGTGCTGTCGCTCTTGGTCTCGCCCTTGGACTCGCCCTTGGACTCGCTCTTGGTGGTGGCCGGCTCCGCCTTCTTGCTGCGGCTGTCGGTCTTGTAGAACCCGGACCCCTTGAAGACGACGCCGACCGCGGAGAACACCTTGCGCAGCGGACCGCCGCAGACGGGGCACTCCGTGAGCGACGGGTCGCTGAACGACTGCACCGCCTCGAGCCGCTCGCCGCACTCCGTGCAGGCGTACTGGTACGTCGGCACGTTCATTCCTCCTGGCACTCACACCTGTCGAGTGCCAATTGTGCGGTACGACGGCCTGCCTGGGCAAACAACCGCCGGAAACGGAAGCACGGGTATTTCTCAGGCATAGCGGGGCAAGGTCGCTGCCATGAGCGCACCGACCACCACTGCCCCGGTCACGACCGCCCCGACGCGCGACCCCGTGTTCCCCGCCCTCACCGGACTGATCGCGCTGGTCGTCCTGCTCCAGTTCGTCTTCGCCGGGCTCTTCCTCAGGTTCGACGGCAAGCGGGACGCGTCCACGACGTGGATCGACGCGCACGCCAACGGTGCCCACGTCGCCACCGTGCTCGCGTTCCTCGCGGCGGTCTACGCGATCGTCCGGCTGCGGGCCCGCAAGGACCTCCTGGTCGGCAGCATCGTGCTGTTCGTCCTGTTCCTCGCGGAGTCCTACATCGGTGGCGCCATCCGGGACGACGGCAAGGACAGCTGGACCGCGATCCACATCCCGATCGCGTTCCTGCTGACCGGCCTGGTGGTCTGGCTGCCGCTGCGCTCCCGGAAATAGTTGAGAGTTCAACCAGGTTGTGGGACAGTGACACCCTCACCACCTGGGAGCCCACCATGGCGATCCACCGCCTGAACCACGCCGTCCTCTACGTCTCCGACGTCGAGCGCACCGTCGCCTTCTACCGCGACGTCCTCGGGTTCCGGACGAAGCTGGCGTTGCCCGGCGCAGCGTTCCTGCAGGCTCCCGGCTCGACGAACGACCACGACCTCGGCCTGTTCCAGGTCGGGGGCGCGCCCAAGCAGCAGGGCGGCTCCCCGGGGCCTGGGCTCTACCACCTGGCATGGGAGGTCGAGACCCTCAACGACCTCGAGGACCACCTCCACAAGCTCGCCGACGCCGGCGCGCTCGTCGGCATGAGCGACCATGGCACCACCAAGTCGCTCTACGCGAAGGACCCTGACGGGATCGAGATGGAGATCGTCTGGTTGATCCCCGCGCACCTGCTCACCGGTGACGAGGGCGACGGTGACCCGCGTCCCAAGCCGCTCGACCTCGCCAAGGAGAAGGCCCGCTACGGCGGCGACACCCGGGGTGGCCTCGGCATCTCGATCCCGGTCGGTGTAAGTCTGTAGGTCATGGCCTGGGACCTGCTCGTCGACCGCTCCGATCTCACCCGAACCTCGATCGTGGAGGTGCCCGAGCCGGACCTCACCGACGGGCAGGTCCTGCTGAAGGTCGACCGCGTCGGGATGACGGCCAACAACGTCACGTACGCCGTGTTCGGCGACGCGATGCACTACTGGGACTTCTTCCCGGCTGGCCCTGAGCACGCCGACGGGATGGGCCGCGTGCCGCTGTGGGGCTTCGCCGAGGTCGCCGCCTCGAAGGTCGACGGCGTTGAGGTAGGCACCCGGCTCTACGGGTATCTGCCGACCTCGAGCCACCTGGTCGTCGAGCCGGCGAAGGTCGACGCGAAGGGCTTCCGGGACGCGAGCGCGCACCGGCAGCACCTGCCCTCGCCGTACAACGGCTTGACGACGACCACCCACGACCCGGCGTA
>JAWWOJ010000250.1:0-3275 GCA_033851885.1 Frankiales bacterium
GTAGCAGTCGTCGCCCGAAGGCCCCGGCAGACCGCCGGGGCCTTCGGCGTACCGTCGGGCCGTGGCCACGATGCCGGCGGTGTTCTTCGGGCACGGATCTCCCATGAACGCCCTTGAGACCAATCGCTACACGCGGTCCTGGGCGGCCTTCGGGGCCGCCGTGCCGCGGCCGCGCGCCCTGCTCGTCGTGAGCGCGCACTGGTACATCAACGCCACCGCGGTCACCGCCATGCAGCGTCCGCGGACCATCCACGACTTCTACGGCTTCCCGCCCGAGCTGTTCGCGGTCCGGTACCCCGCCCCGGGACTGCCGTCGCTCGTCGACGAGGTCAGCGACGCCGTGGAGCCGACCTGGATCGGCGCCGACGCCGACAGCTGGGGCATCGACCACGGCACCTGGTCGGTGCTGGTGCACGCGTTCCCCGACGCCTCCATCCCCGTCGTGCAGCTGTCGATCAACGCCGACAAGCCGCTGGACTACCACCTCGATCTCGGCGCGAAGCTCGCTGCACTCCGCGAGACCGGCGTGCTCGTCATCGGCAGCGGCAACATGGTGCACAACCTCGGTGGTGTCGACTGGTCGCGTCCCGACGACGGGTTCGACTGGGCGAAGCGCTTCGACGAGGCCGCCCGCGCCTGCATGACCTCGGATCCTGCTGGGGTCGGACGGCTCGACGCGCACCGCGACTACCGCCTCGCCGTCCCGACACCCGACCACTTCCTGCCCCTGCTCTACGTTGCCGGTGCCACCGGCGGCGCATCCGCCGACGTGCTCATCGACGGCTATGCCTACGGCTCGCTGTCGATGACGGCCTACACCGTCGGGATGGACGCGCCCCGGACCGCCGGTGAGGGCGGCGCCGCACCGCTCCGCACCGAGGCGCCTCCAGACTCCAGCAACACGTAGCCTTCCGCCCGTGGCGACCACGTGGCAGCGGGTGCGGCGGGCCCAGTCCCGGCTGTCGACCGAAGCCGTGCAGCGGATGGATGCCCTGCCGTGGTTCACCGCGCTGCCCCCGGCGCAGCGCGCGGACGTCGGACTCGTCGTCCAAGCGGGCATCAGCGCGTTCACGACGTGGCTGCGCGACGCCTCCGACGCGATCTCGCCCGCCCCCGACGTCTTCGGTGCGGCGCCGCGCGAGCTCGCCCGTGCCGTCAACCTCAAGCAGACCGTCCAGCTGATCCGCGTGGTGGTCGGCGTCCTCGACGAGCAGGTGCCGATCCTCGCCGAGCCAGGCCATGAGGTGGAGCTGCGTGAGGCGGTCCTCCGCTACAGCCGGGAGATCGCCTTCGCAGCGGCAGAGGTCTACGCCGCTGCGGCCGAGGCGCGCGGCGCCTGGGACGCCCGGCTCGAGGCCGGGGTCGTCGAGGCGCTGGTGCGCGGACAGGTCGGCGACCTGACGCTGTCCCGGGCGGGGTCCCTCGGGTGGGGTCGTCCGGCGTGGGCGACGGCACTCGCTGCCCCGATGCCGGCCGGCCCGGTCGAGGCCCGGCTCGAGGATCTGCGCGGTCACGGGCGGCACAGCGGCCTGTTCGTGCTCACCGGGGAGACGGGCGGTGGGCTGATCGTGGTCGTCGGCGGCAAGGGCAAGCCGGAGACCGCGGTCAAACAGATCACCGCCGGACTGCCGGACGGGCCCGTCGTGGTGGGGCCTGTCGTCGAGGACCTCGCTGCGGCCGCCGTCTCTGTCCGGGAAGCCCTGGGAGGCCTTGCGGCCGTGGCGGCCTGGCCCGGCGCCCCACGGCCCGTCCAGGCCAGCGACCTGCTCGCCGAGCGCGCGGTCCTGGGGGACGAGTCGGCCAGGGCCCGGCTGTTGGAGGAGGTCCACGGTCCGCTGGCCAGCTCGGGCGGCGATCTGCTGGAGACGTGCGCCGCCTTCCTGGAGACGGGCGGCAGCCTCGAGGCGACCGCTCGCGGCCTCTACGTCCACGCGAACACGGTTCGCTACCGGCTTCGCAAGGTGGTCGACCTCGTCGGACTCGATCTGACATCTCCCCGTGACGCCCAGGTCGTCCGTGTTGCGTTCGTCATCGGCCGGACACAAGCTTTGTAGGTTTCCTACAAAGTCCTGGCGCCCTTTCGGTCCGGGTCCGCTGCGGTTCTCCTGCCCTCCCTAGACGAACCTGATGACGTGCTCGTCCTCCTCGCCCCCGGTCAGGGCTCCCAGTCGCCCGGCATGCTGCTGCCCTGGCTCAGTGGCCCCGACGCCGTGCCGGGCGCCGCCGCCGACCTCGCCACCTGGTCGGAGGCCGCGAGTCTCGACCTGCTGTGGCTCGGCACCTCCGCGGAGGCGGAAGAGATCCGGGACACCGCGGTCGCGCAGCCGCTGCTGACCGCCGCCGCCCTGCTGTCCTGGCGGGCGCTCGGGGCGACGACCCCGGACGTCGCCTGCGGACACAGCGTCGG
Source organism: Frankiales bacterium (assembly GCA_033851885.1). Lineage (GTDB taxonomy): Bacteria > Actinomycetota > Actinomycetes > Mycobacteriales > SCTD01 > RYN-111. Next base: position 2,408 of record JAWWOJ010000250.1, read on the forward strand.
TGAGCTGGCCGCCCTCGCCGTCGCCGGCGTCATCGGGACCACCGAGGCCGTCGTCCTGGCTGCCGAGCGTGGCCGCGCCATGGCCGCCGCCGCCGCCCTGACTGCGACCGGCATGGCCGCCGCCCTGGGTGGTGACCAGACCGCCGTCGAGGCCGCCGCGGCCGCGCTCGGACTCGAGGTTGCGACCGTCAACGTCGCCGGGCAGACCGTGTACGGCGGCCCCGTTGCCGCTCTCGACGAGTTCGCCGCGCAGCAGCCCGGCGGTGCCCGCGTACGGCGGTTGGAGACGGCCGGCGCCTTCCACACGAGCGCGATGCTTCCCGCCGTACCCCGCTTGCAGGAGCTGGTGTCCGCGATCAGGCCGTCGGAGCCACGGTGCGCGGTGGTGGCCAATGCCGACGGCGCCGTCGTGGCGAGCGGCCGCATGCTGCTCGACCGGCTCGTGGGGCAACTGACCCGGCCGGTGCGCTTCGACCTCTGCCTCGCGACGATCGGTGCGATGCAGCCGTCGGCACTCGTCGAGCTCGCCCCGGGCGGCACGCTGACGGCCCTGGCCAAGCGGGCCCTGCCCGGGGTGCCGCTGACCGCCCTGAAGGCGCCCGCAGACCTGCCGGTGCCGGCGTGAGGACGCGCGTCCTCGCCGGTGCCGCGATCACCGGCGTCGGAGCCTTCCGCCCGGCCCGTCGCCTCGACAACCACGACATCGCCGCGCGCACCCAGTCCTCGGACGAGTGGATCCGCGAGCGCTCCGGCATCGTGACCCGCGGTGCAGCGGCTCCCGACGAGAGCGTCGTCGAGATGGGTGTCGCCGCCGCCGGCAAGGCGCTGGCGGCTGCCGGCGTCGATGCCGCACAGGTCGGTCTGGTCA
>JAWWOJ010000079.1:0-2904 GCA_033851885.1 Frankiales bacterium
AGCCCGACGAGGAGCTCGATGCCAAGGTCGACGCGCTGGCCAAGAGCGGCCAGCCCGTGCTCACGCTGTCGGTGCACGGGGCCACCGACCTGGGCCGGATCTTCTTCTTCGCCGAGTTCGCGGTCGCCGTCGCCGGGTGGGCGATCGGCATCAACCCGTTCGACCAGCCCAACGTCCAGGAGGCCAAGGACAACACGAACAAGGTGCTCGACGGCTACAAGGCCGAGGGCCACCTGCCCGAGGTCGCCGACGCCGACGACGACGCGCTGCGCGCGCTGCTGGCCGATGCCGGGCCACCGCACTACGTCGCGGTCCTCGGCTACCTGAAGCCCTCGGAGGCCTTCGACCGCGCGGTCGTCGAGCTCCGCGAGGCGCTGCGGGCGAAGACCGGCGCGGCGGTGACGTTCGGATACGGCCCCCGCTTCCAGCACTCGACCGGGCAGATGCACAAGGGCGGCCCGCCGGTCGGCCGCTTCCTGCAGCTGGTCGGAGACGAGGGCGACGACGTCGAGATCCCGGGCGAGGCCTACTCGTTCCGAACGCTCAAGCACGCGGCGGCCACCGGCGACCTCCAGACGCTACGCGCCCACGGGCTTCCCGCAGAGCGAGTGACGCTGGAGGGCGACGCGGTCGAGGCGCTCAACGCGCTGACCGCGAAGATCGAGAGCCTCTAGTGGCCACCGTCGAGGAGAACCCGCTCACCGAGGGCCTCGAGCGCCTGCCGGTCCACCCGACGACCCTGGTCATCTTCGGCGCGACCGGCGACCTGTCCAAGCGCAAGCTGCTCCCCGCGCTCTACAACCTCGCCCACGAGGGCTCGCTGCCCGAGCGCTTCAACCTCATCGGCGTGTCCCGCAGCGACAAATCGGACGAGGAGTTCCAGGCCGAGATGCGCGAGGCGATCGAGACGTACTCCCGCACCCCGCCGAACCCCGAGGTGCTCGACGCGCTGCTGGAGAACGTGCGCTACTGCGCGGGGACCTTCGACGACCCGCAGGTCTACCGGGCCGTGGCCGACTGCCTCGGGAAGTTCGACGAAGCCGCCGGCATCGTCTTCAATCGCGTCTTCTACCTCTCGACCGCGCCCGAGTTCTTCCCCGTGATCGTGGAGGCGTTGGGCGAGGCCAAGCTCAACCGCCACAAGGACGCGGAGGTGCGGGTCGTGATCGAGAAGCCCTTCGGCTACGACCTCGACTCGGCCCGCAAGCTCAACCGTCGCGTGCTGAGGGTCTTCCGCGAGCGGCAGGTCTACCGGATCGACCACTACCTGGGCAAGGAGACCGTCCAGAACATGCTGGCGTTCCGCTTTGCCAACAGCATGTTCGAGCCGGTCTGGAACCGGAACTACATCGACTACGTCCAGATCACGGCGGCCGAGGACCTCGGGATCGGCACCCGCGCCGGCTACTACGACCACGCGGGCGCGCTGCGCGACCTCGTCCAGAACCACATGCTCCAGCTGCTTGCGCTGCTGTGCATGGAGCCCCCGACCGCCTTCAACGCCGACCAGGTGCGCAACGAGAAGGTCAAGGTCATGCAGGCGGTCCGGCCGCCGACGCCGGAGGAGGTCTCGGAAATCGCCGTGCGCGCGCAGTACGGCCCCGGGGCGGTGGCCGGCGAGACGGTGAAGGGGTACCTCGAGGAGGACGGGGTGCCGCCGGACTCGTTCACCGAGACCTACGCCGCGCTGCGCCTGACCGTCAACAACTGGCGCTGGGCCGGCGTCCCGATCTACCTGCGCACCGGCAAGCGGCTGCCGCGCAAGCTGACCGAGATCGTGGTGACGCTCAAGCCCGTCCCGCACCTCGCCTTCCAGGAGGGGGGCTCGCTCGGCGTGCAGCCCAACGAGCTCATCCTCACGGTGCAGCCCGACGAGGGCGTGTCGCTCACGCTGGGGGCGAAGATCCCCGGCGCGCGCATGCGCATCCGCCCGGTGAACATGGAGTTCCGCTACGGGACCGCGTTCCTGTCCCAGTCGCCGGAGGCCTACGAGCGCCTGATCCTCGACGCCATGCGGGGCGAGGCGCTGCTGTTCACGCGCGACGACGAGGTCGACGCGCTGTGGTCGATCATCGACCCGATCCTCGCCGCCTGGAAGGCGGCGGGCGGGCCGATTCCCCACTACCCGGCCGGCTCGCAGGGGCCCCCGGAGGCGGAGGCCCTGCTCGAGCCGGGGCATCACTGGCGGAAGCTGTGAGCGAAGCGGTCTGGAGCGCCCGCGACTGCTCGCCCGACACGATCGAGGCGGCGCTGCGGCGCCTCCTGCACATGCGCTACGAGGAGCACGAGGGCTACGTGCCCGCGCGCGTGCTCAACATGGTGGCCATCGTCGATCGTGAGTGGAAGGGCGAGATCCAGAACCGGCTCGAGGGGGTCGGCCGCTATCACGCGTCGCGCACGATTCTCGTCGCGGTCGAGCCCGGGCGCACGACGCTCGACGCCTGGGCCTCGGTGCACTCCGACGTGGACATCTCAGAGCCGGGGCAGCTCGCGCTCACACACGAGGACATCGAGGTGGACGTGGGACCCAACCACGTCCCGAACCTGGCGACGATCGTCGACCCGCTGCTGGTGCGTGACCTCATCACGATCGTGTGGTCCCCACACGGGCACGCGGAGGCGGTGGACGCGGTGCTCGACCTCGCCGACGTCGTGCTGCTGGACTCGGTTGAGGACCTGGACGTGGCCGGCGCGCTCGAGCGGGTCGCAGAGCTGGCCGCGGCCGCGTACATCGTGGACCTCGCGTGGCTGCGGTCCACGCCCTGGCGGGAGCGGATCGCCGCGACATTCGATCCGCCCTACCTGCGCCCCGCGCTCCGCCAGCTCAGCAGCGTGACGGTGCGCCATCGGTCGGACTCCACGGCGGCCGCGCTGATGCTCGTCGGCTGGCTGGCCTCCCGCCTG
>JAWWOJ010000080.1:0-6406 GCA_033851885.1 Frankiales bacterium
GGCCCGACGAGCATCAAGTGCAACACGCTCGGGCAGAACGTCGTCGGCGTGACCCCGACGCAGATCCGGGTCGGCGTGCACGCCCCGCAGACCGGGACCGGTGCGCCGTTCCCGCCCTCGTTCGAGCAGGCGGTCCCGCTGTACTGGAAGGACCCCGCGCACAAGGTCTGCGGTCGGCAGGTGGTCATCGACTTCCAGGACGACAAGTACACGCCGCAGACCGCCCGTGACGTCTGCGGCCCGATGAGCCGGCGTGACTTCATCGTCATCGGTGCCGCCGGCACCGACCAGATCCAGTCCTGCGCCACCATGCCGGACATCCAGGGCAAGGGTGTGCCGTACCTGTCAGCGGGTGTCACGACCAACGGCCTCAACGGGCTCAAGAACTACTTCGCGCTGACGCTGACCTACGCGCAGCAGGCCACGCTGGTGCTGCAGAACGCGCGCAAGGCCGGCCTGGGGCTGAAGAAGTGGGCCGTCATCACGTCGAACACGAACAACTTCAAGGACGCCCGTGACGCGATGGAAAAGGTGCTTGGTGACGCTCACATCAAGTACGACGACATCCAGGTCGACGCCACCAACGACAACGGCATCCAGGGCCGCGCGGCCAACACCGGCACCAAGATCGCGACCGGCGGCTACGACACCGTCTTCCTCGACACCAGCCCCGGCTACTTCCTCTACATGAGCGGGACCGCCAGCAAGCAGGGCTTCACCGGCACCTACACCGGTCCCGGCGTGACGATGACCGAGGTGACGGTCGCCCAGCTGGTCTGCGCGGCGACGGCGGGCGTGGTGAAGGCCAACTTCCTCGCGCCGTTCCCCGGCATCGACCACGCGACCGCGGACTTCAAGAAGGCCGCGAACAACAGCTACGACGACATCTACTGGTCCATCTGGGGCCTGAACCAGTCGCTGTACTACGCGCTCAACGCGGCCACCAGCCTGACCCGTCCCGGCTTCATCGACGGGCTGTCCAAGGCGACACTGACCAACGGCGTCTACCCGAAGAGCGTGTTCTCCGGCGGCAACCACTTCGGTGGCACCGGCGCGTGGGCGCAACGGATGAACTGCAACGAGACCGAGCCCAACGCCAGCCAGCCCGGCGCCTGGGACACCTCCGGCGGGCCGTACTACAAGTGATCCTCGCGTTCGACCCGCAGCAGCAGCTCGGCCAGCCACTCGTTCTCGGGGTCATCGAGGGCTCGGTCTACGGCCTGATCGCCCTCGGTCTCGTCCTGCTCTACAAGAGCAACCGCATCTTCAACTTCGCCCAGGCGGAGTTCGGCACGATCGCGGCGCTGACCGCCTACTTCGGCTACAACGGCAAGCTCTTCGGCATCCCGTGGCACATGCCGTGGATCGCGGCCGTCATCGTGGGCATCGTCCTCGGCACGTTGTCGGCCGTGCTCACCGAGAGGCTCGTCATCCGGCCGCTGTTCCACCAGCCCAAGGTGATCATGGTCGTGGGCACGGTCGGTGTCCTGCTCGCCTCCATCGCGGTGGAGTACCTCGTGTTCCCGACAGGTGAGGTCGCCTCGCTGCCGTCGGTGACGGACGTCGGGCTGCAGGACCCTGCCTTCCGGGTCGGCTTCGCGGCCTACAACGTGTCGTGGGAGCAGGTGCTGACGCTGCTCGTCCTGGTCGCCATGGCGCTGGCCGCCGTCGCCTTCTTCCGCTACTCCCGGCAGGGCACCGCGATCCTGGGGGTCAGCCAGGAGCCGACGGCGGCCGCGACCGTGGGCATCAGCATCAGCCGCGTCTCGCTGCTGACGTGGACACTCGCCGGCTTCCTCGGCTCGGTGGCCGGCATCGTGTCCATCGGTGGGGCTCCGCTGCTCGTGCCCGGCATCATGACCGGGACCGCGCTCGTCGGAGGCATCACCGCGGCCGTCCTGGGCGGCGTCACGAGCATGCCCGGCGCCTTTGTCGGCGGCCTGCTCGTCGGGCTAGTCCACCAGTACACGCAGGCGTTCCTGAGTTTCCCAGGGGCGCAGAACGTCGCGGTCGGTCTGGTGCTGCTGCTCGTACTCCTGGTCTTTCCGCGCGGGCTGCTCGGGAGCGAGACGTGACGGCCGTCGCCGCCGCTCCGGCGGTGTCGCACTGGCGCCTGTCCGGCGCGGGCCTGGCCGCACGAGGCCTGGCCTACCTCGGCCTGGCCGTGGTGCTGTTCCTGCCGTCGTTCGCGACCGACTTCTCCAAGACCTGCTCGCTGGCCGTGATCTACGCGCTCATGGGGCTCTCGCTCAACATCGTGGTCGGGTACACCGGTCAGCTGTCCCTCGGCCATCAGGGCTTCCTGGGCCTGGGTGCCCTGGTCACGGCCAACATCGTGGCCCAGGCGCAGCTGCCGATCTGGCTCGCGATGGCCTGCGCGGTCCTCGCCACCACCGGCGTCGCCCTGGTGCTCGGGCTGGTCGCCCTGCGCATCACCGGGCTGTACCTCTCGCTCATCACGCTGGTGTTCGGCTCGGCGATCAGCAGCTCGCTGTTCGCGCTCGCCCGGTTCACCGACAACAACTCCGGGGTGAAGATCCAGCGGCCGCACTACCTCGCCACCAACGGCGACTGGTATCTCGTGTGCGTCGCGGTCCTGCTCGTCGTGTTCTACTTCGACTACCGGCTCACGGTCAGCAAGGTCGGACGCGCCCTGCTGGCGCTGAAGGAGAACGAGCAGGTCGCGGAGGCCTTCGGCATCGGCGTGACGTCCTACAAGCTGCTCGCCTTCGCGCTGTCCGGCGCGATCGCCGGCCTGGCCGGCGGCCTCTACGCGTTCCGGGGCGAGCTCTACTCCGAGAAGGACTTCCAGGACCCCAACGGTTTCACGCTGGCGCTGCTGTTCGTCGTGATGTGTGTCGTCGGCGGTCTCGGCAACCGGTTGGGGGTGGTGGTGGCCGGCCTGTTCTTCGGGCTCATCAACGAGCTGCTCGACGACCTGTTCTACGCGCACTGGGTGCACCCCTGGATGCAGCACGTGCCGGTGCTCGGCAGCTACTACTCCTCCGACGTCAAGGCCAGCTATCTGGCGTCCCTCATCGGCGCGCTGCTGCTGTTGCAGACGCTCATCTTCAACCGCGGAGGGCTGGGTGCCCAGCTCCGCCCGATCTCCCGGTGGATGACCGGTCACCGCTTCGAGCTCCACGACGCGACCCACTCCGGTCCCGCAGTTGCGGAGGGCTCCAGTGTCCGTGCTTGAGGTCTCCGACCTGTCCATCCGCTTCGGTGGCCTGCAGGCCCTGCAGGACCTGACGCTGACCGTCAACGAGTTCGAGATCGTGGGGCTGATCGGGCCCAACGGCGCCGGCAAGACGACGGCGTTCAACTGCATCACCGGCTTCTACAAGGCCGACACCGGCAAGGTCGTCTACCGCGGCCAGGACGTCACCCGCACGCCCCCGCACAAGAAGGCGGCGATGGGCTTCGGGCGGACGTTCCAGAACGTCGGCATGGTCAAGAGCTCGACGGTGCTGGACAACCTCAAGACCGCCCAGCACGCCCGCGTCCAGTACGACGTCGTGACCGGCCTGCTGGGTGGTGGCAGGGTCGCGGCCGAGGAGCGCGCGCTCGAGGCCAAGGCCGACGCCATCCTGGAGATGCTCGGGCTGACCGAGTTCCGTCACCTCCGCGTCGGCGGGCTCTCCTACGGCACCTTGAAGCTCCTGGAGCTCGGCTGCGCCCTGGCCACCGAGCCGGACGTGCTGCTCCTCGACGAGCCGTCATCCGGCATGGGCCCGGAGGAGTCGCACGAGCTCGGTGAGCGCCTGATCGAGCTGCGCAAGGCCTTCGGCCTGACGATGCTGCTGATCGAGCACCACGTGCCCCTGGTGCTCAGCGTCTGCGACCACATCTACGTGCTGAACTTCGGCAGGCTGCTCGCCGAGGGCAAGCCGTCGGTGATCCAGACGCACCCGGAGGTGGTCGCGGCCTACCTCGGCGGCGAGGCCCCTGAGGCGCTGGCGGCCACGGCGGAGACCCCCGAGGAGGCTGCCCTCGACGAGGCCACCCACCCGGTCGCGGCGAAGAAGGCCCCCGCCAAGAAGGCCCCAGCCAAGAAGCCGGCCGCCCCTCGGAAGAAGGCGTCGTCGTGAGCCTGCTCGAGGTCGAGGGCCTGCGCACCGGATATGGCGCACTGCCTGTGCTGCAAGGGATCTCGTTCTCCGTCGAGGAGGGCGAAACCGCCGTGCTGTTCGGCCTCAACGGCGCGGGCAAGACCACGACCGTCAACGCGATCGCCGGTCTGCTGCCCGCCTGGGAGGGCCAGGTCCGACTCGACGGCAAGGTCATCTCCGGCCTCGAGGCGCCCAAGGTCGTCGCGGCCGGGGTCGGCCTGTCGCCGGAGGGGCGTCGCGTCTTCCCGGCGCTCTCGGTGCTGACCAACCTCCGGCTCGGGGCCTGGACCCGCAAGGCCGACGGCAAGAAGGCCGTCGAGGACACCGTCGAGCAGGTGTTCAGCTACTTCCCGCGTCTCGAGGAGCGCAAGGACCAGCTGGCCGGCACGATGTCGGGCGGCGAGCAGCAGATGCTCGCGATCGGCCGGGCCGTCATGTCGCGACCGCGGGTGCTCCTCATCGACGAGGCCTCGCTCGGTCTCAGCCCCAAGCTTGCGCAGACGGTCTTCCAGGTCGTCAGCAAGATCAACGACGACGGCACGACCGTGCTGATCGTCGAGCAGAACGTCGGCGTCCTGCCCTATGCCGACCAGGCCCTCATCATGGAGAAGGGCACGCTCACCTACGACGGCCGCGGTGCCGAGCTGGAGAAGTCCGGCGACCTCCGCAAGACCTACCTCGGTACCTCCTGAACCCACGTCACGCCTGGAGAAGCACATGAAGTCACCTGCCACCTACGGCCGCGCACTCGGCTACGTCATCGTGGTGCTCGGGTTCGGGGTCATCGGCCTGGGCTACAACGGCATCGCGGGCGCGCTGCTCGACACCCGCGCCCAGCTGCCGTACCTGCTCTCCGGCGGATTCCTCGGCCTCGCGATCGTCGTGTTCGGCGTCGGTCTCATCATCAACGCGAGCGCCCGTGAGGACCGGTCCCGGCTCGAGTCGGTGCTGCTCCAGCTCGTCGACGCCCAGCAGAGCGGCAGCGTGGCCGGCACCCGCGTGCCGGCGAGCGCGGACGGCCTGTACGCCGCCGGTGCCGCGAGCTATCACCGCCAGGACTGCCGGCTGGTCGACGGTCGCGAGGAGATCGGCTACGTCACTGCTGCCGAGGCCGCGGCCCGCAACCTGGCGCCGTGCCGCGTCTGCAAGCCCGAGGTCGCTGCCTCCGTCTGAGCCTGGGTCAGGTCTGCGGGTTCACCGTCACCGACACCGCCGTCGTGGCGGTGCCGTGCCTCACGTCGACGTGATCCGTCGTCGGGCTGCCGCCGGGCTGGCAGAGACCGGCGGCCGGCGTGACGCTGAAGGTGGCCTGCGAGCCCGGCTTCACGCTGCCCTTGCTGGGTGAGAGCCTCGCCCAGGGGTTCTTCCCGGACTTCTCGCGGGCGGTGGCCGACCAGCTGACGGCCTTGCCGGTCGTGTTCCGCAGCGTGATCACTCCCGGGTGCGAGCCACCGTTGGCATCGCACGTCGGGGCTGTCGTGAGCTGCGCGGTGAAGCTGCCGGACGCCGTCGGGGAGGGCGTCGGTGACGGGGTTCGGGAGGGGGTCGGTGTCGCGGAGGAGCTGGGCCTCGCGCTGCGGCTTGCCGTGGGGGACGCCGACGCCGAGGTGGACGGAGTGGTGGAGGTCGTGGGGCTGGTCGTGGGGGTCGGAGTGGCGGACACAGTCGGCGACGGCGTCGGCGAGGCGGTCGGCGACGGGGTCGGTGTCGCCGTGGTGGAGGGCGTCGGAGTGGGGTCGGGCAGCGCCCGCAACGTCGTGCAACCGCCGGCCGGGCAGCTGACGTGGTCGGTGACGGCGAACAGCCCGCCGCCGCCGACGATCACGGCTACCGCTGCGAGTCCTCCGGCGATCGGCTTGCGGCCGGTGCCCATGGCGGCCCCGGCGCCGACGACGGCCAGGGCTCCCAGGCCGAGCAGCCCGAGGCCGAGGCCGCGGTGCGGAGTCGTCGTCACGTCGTGGATCGTGGGCGCGTCGCGGATGAGGATGCGGCCGGAGTAGACCGCGATCCACGCGTGGTCGGCGTCGATGCTGTCGACATCGGAGAACGCGACCCGCTCATAGCTCGGCGGTGTCGGCTCGTAGGCCCAGGTGGTGCCGCCGTCCGGGCTGCGCGCGATGAGGCCCTCGGTGCCGACGACGTAGACCGCGCCGCCGGACGTCGAGATGCCGCGCTCCTGCTCGTCCGCGACTCCCCGTCCCGGAAGGTCGGCTGCCGCCTCCGTCGTACCCGTGACGTGGTCGACCCACGGATGCCCGCTGTGCTGGGCGTCCTGACCGATGGCGAAGGCACTG
>JAWWOJ010000122.1:0-2740 GCA_033851885.1 Frankiales bacterium
CTGATGCGGCTGCAGATCCACGGCATGAACCAGGTCGACCCGGGTGAGGCCGTGCTGCGCGCGTGCGACCGCGACGGCGTCTTCCCCGACGACTTCTACTCCACCACCAACCTCGAGACCGTCGTCCGGCTCGGCGGTCAGTGGGTGCCGGTCGAGCAGCCCGAGATGGACTGCGGACTCGTCGTCCAGGGCGAGCGGGTCCACACCGTGCCGGTGTCCGACGTCCGCGCCGGCCAGCAGGTCGTCTGCGGTGCCTCCGGCGTCAAGGTCGTGCTGCCGGTGCGGGAGCACTCGACCACGAAGGACTCCTTCGAGTTCATGAGCTCCGCGGTGTCGTCGGAGAAGCCGCAGGCCCTGCTGGTACGCCAGATCGCCCAGCGGATGCGGGAGGTCAAGGGCGACGGCCAGAAGGTGCTGTGGGTCGGCGGCCCCGGCATCGTGCACACCGGCGCGGCGCCGGCGTTCACCGCGCTGGTCGAGGCCGGCTACGTCGACGTGCTGTTCGCCGGCAACGCCCTGGCCACCCACGACATCGAGGCGGCCCTCTACGGCACGTCGCTGGGCGTCGACCTCACGATGGGCAGGGGTGTCGAGCACGGCCACGAGCACCACATCCGCGCCATTAACACGATCCGCCGGGAGGGCTCGATCGCGGCAGCCGTCGACAGCGGCGTCCTGACGAGCGGCATCATGCATTCGTTGGTCAAGGGCGGCCACCGGATCGTGCTCGTCGGCTCGGTCCGCGACGACGGCCCGCTGCCCGACGTCTACACCGACGTCATCGAGGGCCAGCGCGCGATGCGGGCCGAGCTCCCGGGCGTCGGCTTCGCCATCATGGTCGCGACGATGCTGCACTCGATCGCCACCGGCAACATCCTGCCCGCGTCCGTCCCGCTGGTCTGCGTCGACATCAACCCGGCGACCGTCACCAAGCTCGCGGACCGCGGCAGCGCCCAGGCCGTCGGCATCGTCACCGACATCGGCCTGTTCCTGGAGCAACTAGCCCGCGAGCTCGTCCCCTCCTACCGCTCCTAACCCCCCCGCCGTGGATGTGAACAGGTGGGGTGCCTGGACGCACTCTCGCGACCCCATATGTTCACATTCACGGCGTGACTCGGGTGCCGGCCTCGCCGGCCAGGATGGCGGCGGCGTCGGAGAGGGCACCGATGGCGGCCGCGCCACCCGCGCGTACGAAGGACACGCAGGCCTCGACCTTCGGCCCCATCGAGCCGGCGGGGAATTCGCCGGCCCGCAGCCAGCCGAGGGCCTCCGCCACCGTCATCGTCGACAGCCCGCGCGCGGCGGCCGTCCCGTAGCCGACCTGTACCTGCGGGGCCTCGGTCAGCACCATGAGGAGGTCGGCGCCGACGGAGACGGCGAGCAGCGCGGCGGTGCGGTCCTTGTCGACGACGGCCTCGACACCGCGCAGCTGCCCGCGGTACTCCACGACGGGTACGCCACCGCCGCCGGCCGCGACGACGACGTGGCCGCTGTCGACGAGCGCCCGCAGCGGCTCGTCCTCGACGATCCGCAGCGGTCGGGGTGACGCGACGACCCGGCGCCAGCGGCCGTCGGGCTGGATCGCGAACACGTGGCCCGAGGCCTGCGCGATCGCCTGCGCCTCCGGCCGCTCATACGAGGGTCCGACCGGTTTGGAGGGCCGGCGGAACGCCGCCGACCGGCCATCCACCACCACCTGGGTGAGGAGCGACAGCACCCGCGTCGGGCGGGGCAGCGCGTTGTCGAGCGCCTGCGCCACGAGGTAGCCGAGCTGCCCCTGCGAGAGGGCACCGCAGACGTCCATCGGCATCGGGGGTACGTCGGCCGCGGCCCGCTCCTGCTGCAGCAGCAGCCGACCGACCTGCGGCCCGTTCCCGTGGGTGAGTACGAGCGAGTGCCCCTCCGCGACCAGCGAGGCCAACGCGGAAGCGGCCACCGACAGCGACGAGCGCATCTCCTCGACGGAGCCGGTGCCGCCGGCAGGAGACAGCGCGTTGCCGCCGAGGGCGACGACCAGGCGCACGTCAGCCGAGTCGAGCGAGGTCAGCCGCGCCGACCATGCCGGCCCAGTTGCCGAGCGACGCGTGCCGGATCTCCGGCCGCGGGCGGAAGCCGGTGCCGGTGAGGACGTGCCCGAAGTGCCGACGGGCGGGGTCGAGCAGCAGGTCGCCGGCGTCGGCGACGCCGCCCCCGACGACGAAGGCGCCGGGGTCGAGCATGGCCGCGAGGTTGGCGAGCCCCTGGCCGAGCCAGTGACCGACGACAGAGAAGCACTCGAGCGCGGCGGGGTCGCCCTCGATGGCGGCCTTCGTGACCTCGGGCGCCTCGATGCCCTCGGGCTTGCCGTCGCCGAGCTCGAGCAGCCGTTTGCCGTAGACCTTCTGCACGTCGGCGATCTCGCGGGCCTCGTGCAGCAGCGCCCGCCCGGAGCAGTACTGCTCCCAGCAGCCGCTCTGGCCGCACCCGCACCGCCGCCCGTCCTCGACCACCTGCATGTGCCCGAACTCCGCGCCGATGCCGAACCGCCCACGGAACAGCGCGCCGTCGAGCACCATGCCACCACCGATGCCGGTGCCGACGGTCACGCACACCATGTGCGACTCGCCCTGGCCCGCGCCGAAGCGGTACTCCCCCCAGGCGGCGGCGTTGGCGTCGTTCTCGACGACGACGGGCAGGTCGACGAGCTTGGCGACCTCGTCGCGCAGCGGCTCGTCGCGCCAGGCGAGGTTGGGCGCGAACA
>JAWWOJ010000125.1:0-6180 GCA_033851885.1 Frankiales bacterium
GGTAGATCTCGTAGGCCAGCAGACCCACGAGTCCGACGATCCAGAGCTTCGGGCTGACCGCTGCGGCCGTGCGGCCGCCGTCAAGAGGCAGGAAGGGCAGCAGGTTGAACAGGTTCAGCAGGAACCCGGTGTAGGCCAGCGCCCGCAGGAAGTCGCTGTCCTCGTAACCGGCCAGCCCCAGGACGGCAAACGCCCCGACGGCCCCGAACATCGGGCCTGCGATGCCCGACAACGCCTCGTCGTACGCCGTCCGCGGCGAGCTCTTCATCGACACGAACGCGCCGAGGAACGGCAGGAACACCGGCAGCCCGGCCTTGATGCCGCGCGCCCGCAGGACGATGACGTGGCCCATCTCGTGGACGAAGATGAGCAGCACGAACCCGACGGCGAACTGCCATCCGAAGGCCAGGGCGTAGGCCCCGATCGAGGCCAGCATGCTGAAGAACAGGGTGAAGAACTTGAGCTTGAGCAGCACCCCGCCGAACTTCAGCAGTCCGGCGCCGGCCGCGAGCACGGGAGCGAAGATCTTGCGCGCGCGGTCCTGGATCGTCGGTGGCCGGACGGCCGGCTGCGGCTCCTGCTGCTCAGGCATCACCACCTCAGGCTAGGCCTCCCACCGGCAGCAGCCCGCTATTCCCTACTCATCGAGTGTGCTTTACTGGTGCCATGTCCCCGCACCTCGAGCCCTTCTGGCCGGGTCGTCGCGCGGACGCCTTCGACGAGACCTGTTGCTGAGCCACGTCCTCAGCCCGTCCCCGTCCTCGAAGGAATTCCCATGCTCACCGTGTCCTCACTGGCCGACGCCGTCACGACGGTCGCCGCCGACCCCCGCCTCTGGCGGCAGCACGTGCACTTCGACTCCGGCTCCCGGTACTGGCACCGGCTCGCCACCCTGCCCGATGCCGACCTGTGGCTGCTCACCTGGTTGCCGGACCAGCAGACCGACCTGCACGACCACGGCGAGGCCACCGCGGCCTTCACCCTCGTGTCCGGGTCCCTGGAGGAGATCCGCGTCTCCGACGGCCGGCGGGTCTCCCGTTCGCTGACCTGCGGCCAGGTCTCGTGGGTGCCGGCGGGTGCCGTGCACGACGTCGGTAACCGCGGCGACAGCCCGGCGATCAGCATCCACGCCTACTCGCCGCGGTTGACCCAGATGACGTTCTGGGACCTGGACGACGGGGCACTGCGGCGGGTCTCGACCGTGCTGACCGACGAGCCGGAGGTGGCCTGAGATGACGGTCACCGCCCTCCGCTCGCTGCCGGTCCCCCGGTCCGTCGACGAGCTCCTCTGGGAGGCCCGCTCCGGACTCGACCGCCTGTCGCCTGCGCACGCAGCGGCGGCGCAGGCCCGCGGCGCCTTGCTCGTGGACATCCGCCCGCACGTCCAGCGGGTCGCCGAGGGCGAGATCGCCGGCGCACTCGTGCTCGAGCGCAACGTCCTCGAGTGGCGGCTCGACCCGCAGTCCTCGGCTCGGATCCCCGCGGCCTCGTACGAGCTCGAGGTCGTGGTCGTCTGCTCCGAGGGCTACACGTCGTCGCTGGCTGCGGCGGCGCTCCAGGTGCTGGGGGTCTCGCGGGCCACCGACCTGGAGGGTGGCTTCGTCGCCTGGCACGCCGCCGGGTTGCCCACCGTGGCCGGCGGTACTCCTGCCGGCGAGCGCTCGGGGGCGCGGCTGCTCGACCTCGACACCGAGCGCTGGGAGGTCCGGGTCGCCGGGGAGCCCGTGCACCTGACCCGCCAGGAGTTCCGGGTGCTCGCGACCCTGGACGAGGCTCGCGGCCGGGTCGTGTCGAGGGAGCGGATGGCACAGCTGCTCGACATCTACCCCGTGACGACGCGGGCGCTCGACGTGCACGTCTGCCGGCTGCGCGCCAAGCTCGGCGCCGCCGGCAACGCCCTGCTGACGGTCCGCGGCGTCGGCTGGCGCCTCCTCCCCTGACGCCGTGGATGTGGACAGATCGGCTGGCCCGAGGTGGTCCTGCCAGCCCCTCTGTCCACATCGACGCGGGGGGGGTTAGGGGAAGAGGACGCCGGGGTTGAGGGTGCCTGCGGGGTCGAGGGCGCGTTTGATGGCGCGCATCGTGTCGATCTCGGTCGACGACCGGGACAGCCCGAGCCACGGCACCTTGGCGCGGCCGACGCCGTGCTCGCTGCTGATCGAACCGTCGAGGGACGCCACCAGTCGCAGCACGGCGTCGGTCACCTCCTCCTGGAGGTCACCGCTGTCGAGCACGTTGACATGCAGGTTGCCGTCGTTGACGTGCCCGAACACGATGGCGCGCGCGCCGGGGCAGACGCCGGCGATGACGGGCGCGAGCTGCGCGACGAGCGCCGGCAGCGACGTGATCGGCACCGACACGTCGAGCTTCACCGGCACGCCCTCGGCGCTGATCGACTCGGTGTGGGTCTCGCGGAAGGCCCACAGCGCGCGCTGCCCGGACGCGTCGTCGGCGATGCGAGCGTCGACGAGCCCGTCGGCGCTCTCGACCGCCGCAACGAGCTGCGCGGTCGGGTCGGTGAGGTCGGCGCACTCGACGAGCAGGTAGGCCGCATGCTCCTCGGGGAACGGTGCCGGCAGTCCCGCGTGCTTGCGCACCAGCGCGAGGCCCGGGGCGTAGAAGAGCTCGGCCGCCGCGAGCGACGGCAGCGCGGCGCGTAGACCGGGCAGGACCGCGACGGCCGCCGCGGTCGAGGACATGGCCAGCAGCGCGACGGCGCGGGCGCGGTAGCGAGGGACCAGCCGCACACGTACCTCGGTGATGACAGCGAGCGTCCCCTCAGAGCCGGCGATCAGCCCCATCAGGTCGTAGCCCGTCCCGTCCTTCTCGAGTCCCGCCATCCGGGAGATGACCGAGCCGTCGGCCAGTACGGCGGTGAGCCCGAGGACCTGCTGGCGCATCGAGCCGTACCGCAGCACGCGGATGCCTCCGGCGTTGGTCGCGACCAGCCCGCCCACGGTGGCCGAGTCGCGCGCCGCCAGGTCGACGCCGACGTCGAACCCCGCGTCACGGGCCCGGGCCTGCAGCACGGCCAAGGTGACCCCGGCCCCCGCCGTCACCTGGGACGAGGCCCGGTCGACCTCACCGAGAGCCGTGAGACGGGTGAGCGACATGAGCACCTCACCGCCGGCGGGGACACCGCCGCCGACGAGACCGGTATTGCCGCCCTGCACGGTGATGCGCAGGCCCTCGGCGGCGCAGGCGCGCACGACAGCGGCCACCTCGTCCGTCGTACCCGGCCGGACCACGCAGAGCGCGGAACCGGTGAAGCGCTGGGTCCAGTCGGTCTCGTACGACGCCTTCACGTCGGGGTCGACGAGGACGTGCTCGGACCCGACGATGTCGGCCAGCGCCTTCACGACAGGACCCGGAGCCGCACCGTCTCGGGCATCGCCGAGAGGGCCTGCACCACGTCGGCGGAAGACGTCCCGGCGATGTCGGTGACGACGAAGCCCAACGAGCCCTTGGTGGACAGCTGCTGCCCCTCGATGTTGACGCCGTGCTCGGCGAGCACGCCGTTCACCGAGGCGAGCACGCCGGGGGTGTTGACGTGCAGGTGCAGCAATCGCGACTGGCCGGGCTCTCGGGGCAGGGCGACCGACGGCAGGTTGACCGACAGCGAGGTCGTCCCCGCCTGCACGTAGTCGCGCAGCTTGCCGGCGACGAAGTGGCCGATGTCCTGCTGCGCCTCCTCGGTGGAGCCGCCGACGTGCGGTGTGAGGATCACGTTGGGCAGCCCCCGCAGTGGCGAGACGAACTCCTCGCCCTTCGCCTTCGGCTCGACCGGGAAGACGTCCACGGCAGCGCCGGCGATGTGACCGGAGACGATGTGCCGGGCGAGTGCCTCATGGTCGACGACGAAGCCTCGCGAGAGGTTGAGGAAGATGGAGCCGACCCGCATCCGGGCGAACTGCTCCTCGCCGAAGATGCCGCTGTTGGACGAGCGGCCGTCGACGTGGAGCGTCACGACATCGCATTCGGACAGCAGCTCGTCCAGGGTGCCGCAACGGCGGGCGTTGCCCAGGGCCAGCCGGTCGGTGGTGTCGAAGAACATCACGCGCATGCCGAGGGCCTCTGCGAGCACCGACAGCTGCGAGCCGATGTTGCCGTAGCCGACGATGCCGAGCCGGCGTCCGCGCACCTCGTGGGACCCCGTCGCCGACTTGTCCCAGATGCCCGCGTGCATGTCGCGGTTCTTGTCGGTGAGCCGACGGGTCAGCGCGATGAGCTCGGACAGCGCGAGCTCCACGACGGAGCGGGTGTTCGAGAACGGCGCGTTGAACACCGCCACCCCTCGGTCGGACGCGGCAGCCAGGTCGATCTGGTTGGTGCCGATGCAGAAGGCGCCCACCGCCAGCAGGTCCGGGGCGGCCTCGAGGGCGCGGGCCGTCAGGTGCGTGTTGGAGCGGAGCCCCAGGACGTGGACCCCGCGGAGGCGCTCCACCAGCTCGTCCTCGGCCAGCGCGCGGTCGAGGCGCTCGACCTCGAAGCCCGCGTCCCGCAGCGCGAAGGCCGCGTCGTCGTGGATGGCTTCGAGCAGCAGGGCCCGCATTCGTCTGCACTCCTTGAGCGTCGGGTGGGCGTCGGACGGACCCGCGACCAGGCTACCGGGCGGCATTCTCAGCGAGGTCCGACCTCGTTCACAGGCAACTGCCAGGCAAGCGGCGAGGATGGAGGACATGAGCGAGTCCTACGAGATGCCCGAGACCCCCTGGTGGTCGCAGCCCGGTGCGACCGCGGTCCTGCCGGCCACGGCCCCGCCTGCTCCCCCGGCCTACGAGCCACCGGCTCCTCCCAAGCCACCCCGCCGCCCGGGCGCCGCGGTCCTGCTCGCCGTGGCCCTGCTCGTCGGCGGCGCCGCGGGTGGTGGCGTGGCTGAGTACGTCCACCAGGACAGTACGACCACGAGCCTCAGCTCGACGCCGCTGGCGAGCGGCACCGTGAAGAACGGTGCCAGCACGATCACGGGGACGCCCGAGTCGGCCGCCGCGATCATCGGCCCGAGCGTCGTCACCATCGAGGTCACCGGTCAGCAGTCCACCGGCTTCGGGACGCAGGCGATCTCCGACACCGGCTCCGGCGTCATCATCCGCAGCAGCGGCTACATCCTCACCAACAACCACGTGGTCGCTGCCGCCGTCGGCGGCGGGTCGGTGCACGTCACCCTGGCCGACGGCACGACCGTTGCCGCGCACATCATCGGCACCGACACGACGACCGACCTCGCCGTCATCAAGATCGACGGGCAGACCGGGCTCAAGGCCGCGACCTTCGCCGCCAGCGACTCGCTCAAGGTGGGCCAGGCCGTCATCGCGGTCGGCGCGCCGCTGGGCCTGTCCAACACCGTGACCGAAGGCATCATCTCGACGCTGCACCGGCCGGTGCAGACCGGCGACACCAGCGGCAACTCGCAGGCGGTCATTGACGCCGTGCAGACCGACGCGGCCATCAACCCGGGCAACTCCGGTGGCGCGCTCGTCGACCTGGGCGGCCGGGTGATCGGCATCAACTCCGCTATTGCGTCCACCGGTTCCTCGACCAGCGGGCAGTCCGGCAACATCGGCGTCGGCTTCGCGATCCCGAGCGAGACAGCGGTGAAGGTGTCCGACCAGCTCATCGCCAGTGGCAAGGCCGTCCACAGCCAGATCGGCGTGAGCGTGGGTGACTCCAGCTCCTCGGACGGGACCCCGGGCAACGGTGCGACGCTCCAGAGCGTCAACCCCGGCTCACCGGCCGCCAAGGCCGGGCTGCGTGCCGGTGACGTCGTGACGAAGGTCAACGATCGCGACATCACCGACTCGACGAGTCTCATCGCGGCGGTCCGGGCCTACGACCCGGGCAAGGTCGTCTCCCTCACCTACGTCCGCGCCGGCGTGACGAAGACGACCAACGTGACGCTGGCGTCGGCGGGCAGCAGCTAGCCGAGACCATCGGGTGGCGAGGGACGCCACCCGATCACCGACGGGGCCGGTACGCGCTCTCCCCCAGCGCGTGCCGGCCTCGTCGCACGTCCAGGCACCTCTCAGGCGGTGCTCAGGGTGGTCCCAAGACCGGCCACCAGCCTCACACCATGACCGAGAGCAGCAAGCCATGAGCGCCGCAGCCGTGGAGGGTGCGCACCCCCTCGCACCCACGTCCCTGTCGCCGGCGGTCGACATCGTGGTGCCGGTCCACAACGAG
>JAWWOJ010000152.1:0-2656 GCA_033851885.1 Frankiales bacterium
AGCGCGCTGTTGTCCGACATGTGCTGCTCCTCAGCGCTTCTCGTAGGTGATCCCGGACGCCTCGACGTCCCAGCTGCCGGCAGCGGCGCCTTCTTCACGCAGCTGTCGCTTCAGCACCCGCCCGACTGGGCTGCGCGGCAGGTCGTCCCGGAACTCGATGTACCGGGGCAGCGCGAAGTACGGAAGCCGGTCGACAGCCCAGCGGAAGAGCTCCTCGTGGCTGAGCGTGGAGCCCTCGACGAGAGTCGCCGTCACCTTCAGGTCATCTTCCGTCAGCGGGCTCGGAACCGCGTGCACGGCGACGTCGGCGAGCTGGCCGTGCCCCATCAGGATCCGTTCGACCTCGAAGGAGGCGATGTTCTCGCCGCGCCGGCGCAGGTAGTCCGCCTTGCGGTCGACGAAGTAGAGGAAGCCGTCCTCGTCGATCCTGCCGATGTCCCCGGTGTGGTACCACCAGTTGCGGCTGGTCTCGACAGTGACGTCCGGGCGCCCCCAGTAGCCCTCGAACATGACGTGCGGCCGCTTGGGTCGCACCACGATCTCGCCCTGCTCGCCGGTGGCGACTTCGTTGTCGTCGTCGTCGAACAGCCGAACGTCGAAGTAGTCGTCGTTGACGACCCCAGCAGCGCGAGGCTTGTTGCGCACTCCCCTCGGCTGCCAGGAGATGAGGGAGGCTTCCGTGACCCCGTAGGCACCGCTGAATGTCTCGATGCCGAAGCGGCTGCGGAGGACGTCGTCGACCTCGGGAGGCAGGGGTGCCGCGCCCATCAAGCGCAAGGTGTGGTTCGCTTCGGCAGCGCCTGACTTCGGCATCTCCGGCCGGTCCTGGTCGTGTGCGAGCAAGTACGCCATCGTGCCCAGGGTGCTGGTGATCGTGGCGCCGTTGCGGTTCATCTCCGGCCAGAAGTTCGAGACCGAGAAACGACGGTAGATGGCCGCCCTGCCGCCGAAGACCAGCGTCCCGACCACGGCGGTGACCAGTGCGTTGTAGTGGAACATCGGCAGTGGCGTCCAGACCACGTCCTCGGCCGTGCGCTCCCAGCAGTGACCGATCTGCTGGGCCAGGGCCTCGTGGTAGCCGTGCGAGAGCATGCAGCCCTTGGACAGGCCCGTCGTGCCGCCCGTGTAGACGAACGTCGCGAGGTCTGAGGGACGCCTTTCGAGCTCGGGGTCGTCCGCGGCCGCCCCGAGGACCTCCTCCCACCCGTGCTGCTTGGCGCCCGTGACCTGCACGTCGCCGCTGCCGACGACGACGACGTGATCGAGCTGCGGCAGCTGTGCGCTGACCTCGACGGCCCGGTGGGCCAGGTCGTCGGCGACCACGAGCACTCGGGCACCTGCGTCGGACAGCTGATGGCGCAGGTACTCCCCCTTGTAGGCGGTGTTGACGGGAACGGCGACCGCACCGGCGAACAGGGTGCCCCACCAGGTGACCAGCGCCTCCGGGCTGTTCTCCTGCAGCGACGCGACGCGGTCGCCTGGCTGGACTCCCATGTCCCGCAGGCCGGCGGCGACGGCGAACGCCCTGCTCGCGACGTCGCGTGCGCTGAGGCTCTCGCCACCGACATCCAGGTAGGGGACGTCGGGCGCACTGGCGAGGCGCTCGCGCATCAGTGCCGTGACGGTGCGGTGCGATCCGCTCGTCCATGACCCGCTGACCACAGCACCTCCAGAGATCCGGCTGAGGATTGTATACATGATGTAACGCCGCACGTGCGTTGCCCTCAAGCCTAGGTCCGGGCCTGTCGAAAAGGCCGGTCCGGGACGTCTACTTCATGTTGTATATTTCTGTGTTCCCTCACAAGGATCTGGAGCCGCCGTGCCGACCAGCCGCTCAGCCGTCCGGGTCGGAGACGAGGCGGTGCCGACAGAGATCGCGCTCAGCCGCACCGACTTCGTCCGGTACGCCGGAGTCTCTGGCGACTTCAACCCGATGCACCACGACGAGACGAAGGCAGTGGCCGCGGGAATGCCCAGCGTGTTCGCCCCCGGGATGCTGAACGCCGGCATTCTCGCCTCGGCGGTCACCGACTGGCTGGGGCCGGACTGCCTCACCCGGTTCGCCGTGCGCTTCACCAAGCAGGTCTGGCCTGGCGTCCCGCTGTCGACCCGGGTCGTCGTGGTCGACGCAGACGAAGCGAGCGGGACGGTGGAGGTCACCTGCCAGCTCGTCGACAGCGACGGGAACATCGTGGTGCAGGGGCAGGCCACCGCCCGCGTCGGCGGGCGGCGACCGTGAGCGTGCGTTTCGACCTGCCGACGATCGAGGACGAGCACCGGCCGTGGTGGGACGCTGCGCGGGAGGGCAGGCTGCTGATCCAGCGCTGCGAGGCGTGTTCGACCGCCTTCCTCTACCCGCGGCCGTTCTGCCCGGCCTGCTGGTCCCAGCACGTCACCTGGGAGAACGCCGGCGGTCGGGCGACTCTCTACACCTGGTCGGTCGTGCGCAGCAACGACCTGCCGCCGTTCCGCGACAGGTTGCCCTATGTGGCTGCCCTGGTGGACCTCGCCGAGGGGCCGCGCCTGATGACGAACGTCGTCGAGTGTGTCCCCGAACAACTTGTCGTCGGCCAGTCACTGGAGCTCGTCTGGCACCAGGACCCGGAGGCCGGCGACGCCATCGGCCTCGGCGGGCCGCTCGCCCTTCCCTTCTTCC
>JAWWOJ010000170.1:0-7374 GCA_033851885.1 Frankiales bacterium
GTAGACGACGACGGCCGCCTTCTCCAGAAGCCGGAGCGCCCGCACGGTCGCGAGGTCGGCGGCGCCGGGGCCGGCGCCCACGAAGAACACCGTCACTTCGTCACCGCCCAGATCGTCACGGTGGTCATCGGCTTCCAGCCCGTGAACGACCCGATCGGCGAGGTCCGTTGCACCGACAGCCGGGTCAGGGTGCCTCCGTGCTTCGCGTGCCACGCCAGCACGACCGCCTCGGACTCGACGGTCACCGCGTTGACGACGAGCCGGCCGCCGGGAGCGAGAGCGTCCCAGCACGCGTCGAGCAGCCCCGGCGTCGTGGCCCCCCCGCCGACGAACACCGCATCCGGCTCGAGCAGCGCCGACAGGGCGTCCGGGGCCTGACCGGCACGGGCGTCGAGGAGGACACCCAGGCGGGCAGCGTTCCGCATGATCCGGAGCACCTTGTCGGCGTCGCGCTCGACAGCGACGGCCTCTCCACCGGCTCGGGACCACTCGATCGCGATCGACCCGGTGCCGCTCCCGACGTCCCACAGCAGCTGGCCGGGTTGCGGGGCGAGCAGCGCCAGCACGACCGCTCGGACCTCCCGCTTGGTGATCTGGCCGTCGTTCTCGAAGGCGTCGTCGGGGAGCCCCGGGACCCGGGTCAGTCCGGCGCCTCGGCACTCGACTGCGACGATGTTGAGATCGGAGTAGGGCTCCCCGACGTGCTCGCCCTGCCCTCCGAGCTCGGACAGCACCGTGACCGTCGAGCCCGAGAAGCCCTGCTGCGCAAGGAGATCCGTGACCTTCGACGGGCTCGTCGCGTCGGCGCTCAGCACGAGCAGGCGCTCTCCGTGCTGCAAGGGCCCGAGCACCAAGGACCGGCCGACGAGCGAGATCACGCGCACGTCCTGTTGCGCCCAGCCCAGCCGGGCGCAGGCCAGCGCGATGCTCGAGACCGCGGGGATCACGGTGAGCTCGCGGCGGCCGGCCAGAGTTGCGCCGATACCGAAGTGCATCGGGTCACCCGAGGCCAGTACGACGCACGAGGGATGCTCGTCCAGCAGCGCGTTCAGGTCGGCCAGGGTCTGCCAGGGAAGTCCCTCGACCGGCACCAGCGCGAGCTGACGCGGGGCGCCGATCACGACCGCGGCCGACGAGATCGCCTGCTGCGCAACGGGACTGAGGCCCTCCCAGCCGTCGGCACCCACGCCGACGACGGTGATCACGGTCGTCTCAGCAGGTAGGTGTCCATGATCCAGCCGTGCTCGGCGCGGGCCTCGGCGCGGGCCTTCTCGATCTGCGAGCCCACGGTGCCGATGGCTCCCGAGAGCAGGATCTCCGAGGGGGTGCCGAGGTAGGCACCCCAGTAGATCTCGACCGACGGGTCGAGACCCAGGAAGCTGTTCTGGCTGTCCAGCATGACGATCACGTCATCCGCCGTCATGCCCTCGTCCCGGAGCCGACGGCCGGTGGTGACGTGCACCGACCCGGCGATGCGGTTCCAGGTCACGGCGTGCTGCGCCGCGAGGGTCTGCGGCGCGGTGATGCCGGGGATGACGGTGACCTCGACCGGCGTGGACATCAGCGCGATCACCCGCAGGGTGCTGTCGTAGAGCGCCGGGTCGCCCCAGACCAGGATGCCCAGCACCCCCTCGTGCTGCGCGAGCGCCTCGTCGTACAGGGCAGCTCGTGCGGTGTGCCAATCGGCGACCGCCTCGACGTACGCCGGCCCGCTCCGGTCGCGGGACGGGTCCTCGACCTCCACCCACGTGAACGGGTGCGTCATGTGGTCGGCGAGCAGCTGCCTCCGGAGCGCCGCGAGGGAGTCCTTTTCGGTGCCCTTGGCCATGTGCAGGAACACGTCGCAGTCGTTCATGGCCCGGATCGCCTGCAGCGTCAGGTGCTCCGGGTCGCCTGCCCCGATGCCGATGACCCGGATCTCTCGCACCTGACCACTCTAGGATTCCCGGCGATGCGCGCAGCGACCGACGACGAGGTGTGGCTGGCTGTTGCCGCGCCGAGCACCTGGCCGGTCGCGCTGACTGTCGACGAGCGCTACGTCCCGCTGCACGAGCTGGACGGCATCGCGGAGCGGATCTGCGCGCGGCTCGGGGGCGCTCCCGCACGGGTGGGCCAGTCGACGTACGTCCTCGGCCTGGCGGCGCGGCTCTGGGGCGCGACGCTCGGCTGCGTCGTCCGCGACGGCGTACTGCCCGACCCGGCCGCCCTCGTCGTACGCGATGAGGACGGTGCTCTGCAGCTCGGCATCAGCCGGTACGAAGGCTGGCTCGAGGTCACGCCCGAGGACCTGCTGACCCGGGTGGTCGACGTGCTCACGCCGGTCATCGACCAGATCCAGCTCTCGCCGCGGCTGCTGTGGGGCAACGTCGCCTCGGCCCTGCACGCGGCGCCGCGGGTCCTGGAGCTGCCGGCGGCGCGTCCGTGGGCCGACACCATGCTGGCCCTGCCGCCCCTCAGGGGCGAGATGGTGCACGACCGCAGGGCCACCTGCGGCCTGTTCTACGAGGTGCCGGGCGGCGGGCTGTGCAGCGACTGCGTGCTCACCCGGATGCCGACGCGCGCGTGACGACGGGTCGTCCCGACTGCCTCAGAGCACGCTCGGCCCACGGACCCAGGGCGAGCCCGAGGACGCCCCAGAGGATCAGCTGTCCACCCAGCGCGTAGAGCCGGAACAGGTAGAGGTCGTCGGCCGGGAAGCCGCCCAGCACGATCGCGCCGTTGGCGTCCCGAAGCGGCCCGGGCGTCTCGTGCACCGGGTCGAGGACGGCCATCGTGATACCCACGACCAGCAGGTACGCGAGCGCCGCGAGCAGCGACGCCTGCCACGAGCCGCGGGTGCGCGCCAGCACCCTGCCAAGCTGGATCGCCAGGACGATCGCGACGATGGAGACGACCTGCATCACCAGGTAGAGCGAGCCGCGCGTCTCGATGGTGTCCTCGTGCCCGATGGCCGGTGGGTTGGCCGGGTACTTCAGGAACGGCACCAGGTAGACGCTGACGAACGCAGCAGCTGCGAGCAGCAGGGCGAGGGCACGCGGCCGGAGGTGGTGTCCCGAGCCGCGCTGCACGAGGGTGAACACGACGGCCAGCAGCGCCCCGAGGGCGGCGCCGAACACCACGAGGGCGACGGCGATGCCGATGTCCTCCTGGACAGTCCGGCTGAATAGCGCAGGAGCAGTGGGAGGCGCCAGCTGACCCGCGGCCCGGGCGAGGGCGGTCTGCGCGGCGTCTCGGGCGGTCTCGTAGTCGATCGCCCGGCCGATGACCGGTTCGGCGAAGATCCGCGCGAAGACGAACGCGAGCAGCCCGGCGAGAGCACCGGAGGCGAGACCGCGGAGGACGAACTTCCGCTCCACGAGTGGCTAGTGGCAGGGGAAGCCGAGGAAGTGCCGGCCGTCGTGCACGAACTCGTGGATGCCGAGGTTGTGGCCGAACACCGACGTCATGCCCTGGTCGATGCCGATGAAGTAGATCGCCAGCAGGCCGAAGAACGCGGCGCCGAGCAGCCAGAGAGCCCCGGCGACGCCGGAGACGACCTCGGTCAGGTCGGTCTCGACCGGCGGGTTGGCGGTGAGGTTCGGGGTGGTCATGTGGTGCCTCCTCGGGGAATCCAGCGTCCCCACTCGTGGTGAGCATGGCGCGGGCCGGAGTGTCTGACTCACCCACCCGAAGGAGGGCTCACAGTGGCGCGACCGTGCCGGAGTCCCACCGGCTTCCTCGCAACCTCGCGTGCCGAGAGTAGAGCACCGCGCGCAGGCCCCGTCCACCCGCCTCACCGGACCGGTTCGAGCTCGATCCCGAACTCCTCGACGTACCCCTTCGTGCGCTCCCGGACCTTGCCCTCCGTCAGCCCGGTGTCGGCGAACGAGTAACGCGTGCCGCCACCCCCACCGTCGCCGGGATGGGCCATGAGGAAGTCGCGCATCCGCAGCTCGATCTCGGGCGTGAAGTCCCGGCCGATCTCGGAGTAGAGCCGGCGGAGCTGGCCGATCGGGTCGGCGACGAACTGCGTGAAGTGCAGGTCGACGACCTGCTCCTTCGGGAAGACCTCCAGGCGGTGCGCCTCCACGGCGCGATCCAGCCCGACCGCGATGTCGTCGGCGTACTGCTCTGCCGCGAGCTGGACCGTGGTCTGCGCGGTGGTGAGCTGCCGGAGACTGTGGGTGAGCGCACTGATGGAGCTGATGACCTTGAGCGGGTCGCGGTGGGTGTGGATCACGACGGCGTCGGGGTAGGCGTCGCGCAGCGCCGAGAGGTGCCACAGGTGCGCGGGTGACTTCAGCAGCCACTGCTCGGCGGGCAGCCGGCTCGCCAGGTGCTGCAGGAACACGCGGTGCCAGTCGTAGGCCGGTGCCAGGTCGGCCTCGTGCAGCAGCCAGTGGTTGTACTCGGGCAGGACGTACTGGATCGGGAAGATCATCGAGCGGAAGTCGCCGCCGGTGATCCGCACGCACTCCTGCGCCAGCTCCGCGCCGACCTCGTGGAACGCGCTGAAGCCCGGGATGAGCGCGTCGACCGTGTCGAACTGCGCCTGCACCTCGGCGATCCGGGGGTCAGTCGTGTACGTCGCCGGCTCGGGCGGCGGGACCGGCTTGTCGACCTCCCAGCTGCGCGGCACCCGGAAGCCCGGGTCCTGCGCCAGCAGGTCGAACAGGATGGAGGTGCCGGTGCGCGGCTGGCCGACGACGACGAGCGGCCGCACGATCGGCTGGTCGACCTCCGGGTGCCGCGTCCGGTGCTCGACGATCCGCAGCCGGTTCTGCAGGTAGCCCTGCAGGTCACCGATCGCGACCTCCACGCCGATGTCGTGCAGCTCCGCCGGACCCTGCAGATCGTCGATGACCCGCTCCGCGCCCTCCTGCCAGCTGTCCGCACCGAAGTCGCTCAACCCCGTGGCGGCGACGGCAGCCTCGACGTTGCGCTCCAGGTCCAGCCGCTCGTTCACACGTCCACGACCTCGGTGGTCAGCTCCGGCGCCGCCGCCCCGTCCAGCCATCGCAGGATCACGAAGCCCCGATGCCTCCCGCCGGTGTCCAGCCAGTTCGGTACGCCGGGATCGCTGCCGCTGATGACGAGCCGCACCCGACCGTCCTTCTCGGCTGCGTGCACGTTGGTGATCGAGCTCCGCCGGCGACGAGGCTCGAGGCACTCGTGCCAGATGTTCTCGAGCGTGCAGCTCCAGTACCTGGACTGCGGCGGCACGAAGTCGACGACCAGCGCCTGCGACGGCTCGAGCCGGAACGTCCCGATGAGGTAGAGGTTGTCCGGAGTGGTGTCGGCGCTCCCGAGCGCCGCGGCCTCAGCGGTGACGAGCTCGTTCGGCATCGTCAGCAGCTCGGGCCTGATGGTCTTGTGCAGCGTCGCGAGCTTCATGATGGTCCAGGCCATCGACGTCAGCTGCGCACCGACGTGCTCGTCCGTCGGCAGCGTCACCGGACCAGGAGCCTCGAGCGGGTCGATCTGCAGCTCGGCGGGGATCTCCTCCCCGCGTTCTCCGCCGTACTGGCGGACGATGATGGCGCTCGCGTCCTCCGGGATCGCGACCCACTGACCGCTGTCCGGCCGCGTGGTGCTCAGCACGAGGTCGAAGCTGCCGTCGGCGTCGAGGTCGAGCTCGGTGTCGGACACGTAGACAGCCTGACGGCGCGGCGTGAGCCCGGTGCCCGCCAGCACCTGGAAGCCCAGGTAGGCCACGGTGCCGCGCCTGCCACGGACCCGGTAGCCGCGGCGGCCGTCGATCATCGCCAGGTGGTACTCGCCGTCCGGGTTGGGGCCGCCGAGGTACCTGACCTCGGTGTTCATGGGGAAGAACCACGGCTTGTCCGGGTCGACGTCGAGCGACAGCTCCGAGCACAGCGCGGTGGTGCGCGCCAGGACGCGTATGCCCTCGACCAACTCCAGCTCGGTCTCGGCATCCGCCTGCACTTGCGCAGCCAGGTCGTCGAGCATCGCGCGCACCAGCGACCAGCCTTCGAGCGTCTTCGGAGCGTCTGCCAACGCTGCCCTCCCCTAGAACGTGTTTCAGCAACGTATGCCGGAGCCAAGGTCAGCGAAAGCCTCCCTCCGCCATGAATGGATACAGCACTGCTGTTTGAGCGCCGGAAACAGCAGTGCTGTATCCATTCATCGGGGGCCTAGCCTGGTCGGGTGACGATCGTGATGGGCATCGAGACGTCGTGCGACGAGACCGGCGTCGGGTTCGTACGCGACGGCGTGCTGCTCGGCGACGCGCTGGCCTCGAGCATGGACGAGCACGCCCGCTTCGGCGGCGTCGTGCCGGAGGTCGCTGCCCGCGCCCACGTCAACGCGATGGTCCCGATGGTCAACGCGGCACTCGACGACGCCGGCCTCGAACTGCGTGACGTCGGCGCGGTCGCCGTGACCGCCGGCCCCGGTCTGACCTCGGCGCTCCAGGTCGGGATCGCGGCCGCGAAGTCCTATGCGCTGGCTCTCGACGTACCGATGTACGCCGTGCACCACCTGGCGGGCCATGCTGCCGCGGACACCCTCGAGCACGGGCCGCTGCCATCGCCGTGTGTGGTGCTGATCGTGAGTGGCGGGCACACCAGCCTGCTGCTGGTGCGCGACCTGGTCGAGCACCGGATCGTGCACCTGTCCGACACCTGGGACGACGCGGCCGGAGAGGCCTTCGACAAGGTCGCACGGCTGCTCGGGCTCGGTTATCCGGGCGGACCGGCCCTGGACCGGGCGGCGCGCGACGGCGACCCGAAGGCGATCGCGTTCCCGCGGCCGCTGACCGGCCCGCAGGCCCGTGGGCAGGAGCTCGAGTTTTCCTTCTCCGGCCTCAAGACCGCGGTCGCGCGATATGTCGAGAAGGGCGTCGACCCGGGGCTGACGACCGCCGACGTGGCCGCGAGCTTCCAGGAGGCGGTCGTCGATGTCCTCGTGAGCAAAGCGATCCTGGCCTGCCGGATGCACGACGTGTCGACGCTCGTCATCGTCGGCGGCGTGGCCGCCAACGGTCGGCTCCGGGCATCCGCCGAGGAGCGCTGCGCCGCGGCCGGCCTCGCGTTGCGGGTGCCACCGATGCGGCTGTGCACCGACAACGGCGCGATGATCGCGGCCATCGGGGACCTGCTCGTGCGCGCGGGCGCTCCCTACTCGCCGCGCGACTTCTCGGTCGACCCCGGGGCGGTGCTGCACAGGGCTCAACTGTTCATCCCCGAAGAGGTGCTCGCGTCACCCTGACGCCACGTGTCAACAGGTTCACGGAGGGCAACCTTCTGACATGACCTCTTCGGCTGACCGGGAGCGGCGACTCGCGCGTGAGCGGCTCATCGCCGACCGGGAGCAGGCCCGCGCAGTGCGCCGGCGCCGAGGGATCGCCCTCCGGATGCCGTCGAGCCTGCCGAT
>JAWWOJ010000212.1:0-6119 GCA_033851885.1 Frankiales bacterium
GAACCCCATGCTTGACCGGAACGCAGAGCGCCGACGCGCGTGCCGTCCGAGACTCGTGAATCCGAGAGTCGATGAGGCAGCTCTCCAGGTCCCGCGGGGCGTGAACCCGAGACAGCTCCTGGTTGCAGTTGTGGTTGCAGTTGGCGTCCACCCAGGCCCGTCCGGGCACGTCCGCCAGGATGCGCGCACCCCCTGTCACCTGCGGCGATGCACTCGTGCGGATACCCCCGGACCCGGCTGGCGCTAGTTGTTAATCGAAGGGTTTCTGGTTCAAGTCCAGATGGGGGAGCCACCGCGCACCCCCTCCGACCTGAAGCGCCCCACGCCGGCTTGGGGGCATCGGCGCGGGGCGCGGTCCGGGACCGGCAGAGACCCGCACTCAGCGTGACAGCGACCTCCTGTGAACTTCGTGACCGAGGCGGCTGCTCTCAGGTTGTTCTCATCGCCGCGACGGCTCGGCCGACACCGCCCGATAGCGTGCAGCGCGTGGACCTCGCAGGGCGTCGACTCCTCGCCGTGCTGCTCGTCTGCGTGGGGATCTTCACCGTCGGCGGCTACCTGCTGAAGGCCCAGTGCATCGGCGTGGACAACTACAACGCCAAGCGCGACAAGGCCCTCTGCAGCAATGACATCCAGGTGCTGTTCTGGAACCGGCACCTCGACCAGCACCGCTTCCCCTACATCCACGGCCGGCTCATCACGCACCCTGACGGGTCGATCGACCTCACCGGCGGGACGGTGGAGTACCCGGTCCTGACCGGCCTGTTCGCCTGGTTCCCGGCCCTGTTCGTGAGCAGTGACGGTGGCTACCTGCGGCTCAGTGCGCTGCTGCTCGCACCGTTCAGCTTCCTCACGGTCTTCCTGCTGAGCCGGATGGTCCGGTGGCGGGCGCTGCTCTACGCCCTCGCGCCACCATTGATCTGGTACTCGTTCCACAACTGGGACCTGCTGGTCGTCTGCGCGACGACCGCGGCGCTGTACTTCTGGTGGCGCGAACGCTTCGCGTGGGCAGGGGCGCTGCTGGCGATCGGCGGATGGCTGAAGTTCTGGCCGCTGCTGCTCGTCGTACCTCTTGCTCTTGACCTGTGGCACCGGAAGAAACGGCAGTCGCTGTGGTCAGCGGTGGGCACGTTCGTGTGGGTCAGCGTGCTCGTGAACGGCTACTTCATCGTGCGGTCGCCGGCCGGGTGGTGGGCGCCGTACGCGTTCCAGAAGGCGAGAGCGGCGGACATCACGGCCAACTCGATCTGGTACTGGGGCTTCAGCAAGCCCGTCGCGACGAGCACGCTCAACACCGTCGTCCCGCTGCTGGTGCTGCTCGGCATGGTCATCGCGTGCGGCTACGGCTGGCGGCGGGCTCAGCGCGAGGGCGTGTTCCCGTTCCTGCAGGTCTGCGGCGCGATCCTCGCGGTCTTCATGGTCACCAACAAGGCACACAGCCCGCAGTACGCACTGTGGCTGCTGCCGTTCTTCTGCCTGCTCCGGCTGCGCTGGGGCTGGTGGACGGCCTACATGGTCTTCGACCTGCTGATGTACGTCGGCCTGTTCCGCTGGTACTACGCGCTCGGGACACCGGCGCCGGACTACGGACTGCCCTACGAGGCCCTGATCCTCGGGATCTGGGGCCGCGCCACGATGCTCGTGCTGCTGTTCGTCGTCTTCCTGAGGGCGGAGCCGGCGCTCGAACCCGTGCCGGCTAGGCGGAGCGTGCCCGGCGAGCGCGACGTGGCGCGGGAGCCCGCTGGACATCGGAGCCAGTGAGCTCGGAGGCGAGCGCGATCCGCATGCCCTCAGGGTCCAGCAAGTCGATGAGAAGCGTCATCGGGATGCCGTCCTCCAGGAGACGCAGCGCAAGCGGGACAGCGGTCATGGTCCTTGTCTCGACCGCGGGTCGAGGGTTCCGTAGGGCCAATCGGGTGAACGAATCACACCATTGTGGTTTCACCATGGGCCGCCCCGAGGTCGGTGGCGCTGGTCGTTAGGGTCGCTGAGATGAAGGGACGGGGCGCCGGCGTACTCCTCGGAGCTGTGCTGCTGCTGGGCGGAGGAGGGTTCGCTGCGCTCTCCTCGACCGACTCGTCGCCCCTGCCCGGGACTCCGGGACCCACGCCGTCATCCTCGTCGCCGGGCATCCTGCGGCTGCTGTCGGAGAACCGCTACCCCTCGCTCGACCCAGCGCGCCTGACGTCGCCGCGCGAGCGCGATGTCGGGCGGCTGCTCTACCGGACCCTGATGACCTACGGACCCGACGGCACGTCCCTGGTGCCCGACCTCTCGTCCGCCCCCGGGGTCCCGTCCGACGGCGGCCGCGCGTGGACCTATCACCTGCAGCCCGGCGTGGAGTACCAGGACGGTCGGCCCGTCGTCGCCGCCGACGTCGTGCGCGGCCTGACGCGCGCGGTCGCGGCGCATGCCCCGCCGGGGGAGCTGGCGACCGCGACCGCCGTCGACCCCTCGACGGTCGTGCTGCGCTTCGCGAAGCCGTTCGTCGATGCCGATGCGGTGGCCACGCTGATGGCCACGGCACCGGTGCCGGCCACCGGACCTCTGGCCACCGGCCCCTACACGGTCGCGAGCCTGCGGCCAGGAGTCTCCTTCCGGCTGGTGCCGAACCCCACCTGGTCGGGGAGGACGCTCAAGGTCGACGCGGAGGAGATCGACGCCGAGCTCGGCCTCGACGGCACGACGATCGACCGTCGGATCCTCGCCGGTCTGGGTGGCGATGCCTGGGCGGTCACCGACAAGCCGCTGCTGGAACCGACCACCTCCGCGCCCAAGCAGCGGGTCATCAAGGGACCGGATGCGTCGGTGCTGTTCACCGCGCTCAACACCCGGCGCGGGCCGTTCGCCGATCTCAAGGTGCGGCAGGCATTCGAGGTCGCCTACCCGTTGAAGGCCACGCGGGCGGTTGCCGGCGGCAGCGCGGTCGGCGACTTCGCGACCGACCTGCTCCCGCCGTACCTGCCCGCCCATCTCGACGCGGACTTCTACCGCCAGGAGGAGAAGGGCTTCGCGGGCGACCCGGTGCGCGCCAAGCGGATGCTGACCGATGCCGGTTACCCGCAGGGCGTCACTGTCACGACCGTCGTTCCCACGACGGGTACGGGGGCCGCGGGTGCCCTTCAAGCGGGTCTCGCCCCGGCGGGGTTCCGCCTCAGGATCACGACGGTCGACCCGGCCAACTACTACGCCGTCATCGGAGTGCCCGCGACGCAGCCCGACCTGGCCGGCTACGCCTGGTCGCCGGACTGGCTGACACCGGGTGCCTATCTCGCGCCGCTGTTCACGTGTGCTGCGCTGACACCGCGCGACAACCACAACGTGGCCGAGCACTGCGATCGCGGCTTCGACGCGCAGCTGGACGCGGCCCTGGCCGAGACCGACAACGACGTGAGGGAACGCGAGTGGTCGGCGCTGAACCGACGGCTCGTCGAGGAGGCGGTCATCGTGCCGCGCTTCTATGGCCTGAGCAGCTCGCTGGTCGGCGCCGGCGTCGAGGGCGCCCGGTCCTCGCTGGCGTTCGGTGGCGCGGTCGATGTCGGCAACGTCACCGTCCGCTGACGGGTGGACCACGGCCGCCAGACCAGCAGACCGACGATCACCACCACGTCTGCCACCTGGCTGACGTGCTGCGCACGCACCGCGCCGATCGGCAGCGCCGCCATACCGGACAGGCCGGCCAGTAGCGCCCCCCACCACCAGAGCCTGGTCCGACCCGCCAGCACGAGGAGCACCGCGGGTGCGACATACCAGGGCCACACCGTCGGCAGGGCGCCGATCCCGGCGACCAGGAGCACACCGGCCAGCACTGGTACCTCGAGGTCGCGCCGGCGCAGCGCCAGCAGTCCGACGACGGCCGCGACCCCCATCACGGCGTACCGGGAGATCTCGAGGAGGAGGCCGGCGTGACCCGGGTGAAGGTGACCGAGGACCTGGTAGAGCGTGGACGACGGCGCGTAGGGACTCCAGCCCTTGGTGGCGCCGTGCAGGTTGCCGATCCAGCCCCACGGGTCTCGTGGGTAGATCACGACCGCCATGCCGACACAGGCGACCAGCGCGGCGACGAGGCGAGGCGCGAACCTCAGCCCGCGCTGCCGCAGCGCATCGAGGGCGAGGACGGCAACGACGACCAGCGCGAACGCCTTGATCTCGCAGGCGACTCCCGCGACCAGCAGTGACCAGATCACGTGACCCCGCCGGGCCAGCAGCACACTGAGCACGAGCAGCAGGCTGAGCTCGGCCTCCCAGTGCGTCGCCGCCACGAGCTGGAGCAGGGTCAGTGGGCTCAGCGTCAGCCAGGTGACGAGGTCGCGGTGCTGGGCCGGCGCGGCCCTGCGCAGCAGGAGCACTACCCCGAGGACGCTCAGGACGGCGAGCAGCCGCAGGACGACGAAGGCACCGACTCCGTGGCCACCGACGACGGTGCTCGCTTGGGCGAGCCGGAGCGCCAGCGGGCCGTAGGGCGCAGGGGAGGAGCGCCACTGGGGATCGACCGCCTGCACGAGAGGGTCATGGCCGCCGAGGGCGCTGGGAGCCGTCGTGTAGGGGTTGAGGCCGTGCTCGAGGACGGCACCCTGCGCGACGTAGGCGTACACGTCCCGGGAGAGGAACGGTGCTCCCAGCGCGAACGGGGCCGCCCACATCCAGCCGACCCGGCGGACCCAGCGAGCGACGACCGGCGTCGTGCTGACCTGCCACGCCACCAGCCCCCAGAGCGCGACCAGCAGGGCCACCGCGACCACCATGGCGATGGACGGTCGACCCGGCAGCTGGGGAACGGACGACCAGCGGTACCACGAGCCCAGCAGCTGCTTCTCGGATCCGCTCTGGAGCTGCACGCCGGTGCCGACCACGAACACCGCCACGACCGGGCCCGCGAGGATCGGAGCCAGGACGAGCCAGCCCGTCCGGCGCGGGCCGCTCTTGGCCCGGCGCGGCCCGGTGCGGAGCTCCTCGTACAGCGTGCCGGGCATGGCGCCACGGTCGCGCTTCCGCCCTGACGGGTTGCTGAGGCTGGGTGACATCCGACGGGGGCTCATCCGCTGCGGGGGGTGCCGAACCACTCGAAGTGCGCACCGTCGGGCCGGAGGAATCGACCGCCCCAGGTGAAACCGTGGGCGGCCATGACAGCGACGAGTCGAGGGTCCTGGTGCGGTGTGGCACCGAGTGGGTTGACGTCCACGTTGATGTCCACCGCGATCCCCCAGGCGTGCGCCGAGAGCTGACCGCCACCCAACCGCTGGACGCGCGGGTTCCAGCACCCGCCTTCGCGCTGGAAGTCGGCGGTGTGCACGAGCGAGCCGAGGCCCCGTCGCGTGATCTCCTCCATCGCCGCGCGCAGGGGTCCGACCACCTTGCGGTTGCAGGTCACGACGCCGAGCTGGGGGATGCGGGTCGAGATGATCCAGCGCTGCTCCCAGCTGCTCTCGAGATGCAGCTGGCCGTCCGTCCCGGTCCGCACACCGAACTCGCCGAAGTCGGCCTTGATCTGCGCCTGCGTCAGCACCGTGTCGGAGGAGCTCATCAGACCGTTGACCGTGCGGGCCTCGACGCGCAGGTCTCGGCTCGGCAGGGCCGTCCGCAGCCGGCGTGCCGTTTGCCCCGAGTCGGTCCCGGAGTCGAGGAGCAGGTAGGACGCGGTGCTGCCCGCCGGGTGGCCCAGGACGGCCTCGGTCGTCGCGAGCTCGTAGCCGCCCAGCACGCGGTCCTCGACGACAGCGGTGACCGGGAGTACGCGACCGGAGTCGAGGAGCAGGTGGCCGCCGGCGCCGAGGTGCCGCAACGCCGCGCCGGTCCGGGAGAGCACGATCCCGGACTCGAGCTGGTGGCGCAGGCTCGGGACGCCGGCGGCCCGGGCGTAGGCCGCCGCGTCCACGGTGAAGGCCTCGACGGGCACCGTCGGGTAGGACGGGCTCGCCCCGCGGACTGCCAGCTCACCGCCGTGCACAGCCGTCACCTGCCCCGGGGCAGCGGCCCGGAGGGCGCTCACCTCGGACGTCGTGAGTCCATGCCGCCCGTAGACCAGCAGCTGCCCGGCGAAGGGTGTCGCGGTGTGGCCGGGCCGCGCGACCAGCCCGGTCACGGCGTTGAGCGTGCCGCGCACCCCGTGCAGCGGCAGG
>JAWWOJ010000216.1:0-11557 GCA_033851885.1 Frankiales bacterium
CCGGCCGAGGTCGTCCCAGCGCCCGACCTGGGCGATGGCCTCCTGGAGCACCCAGGCGCCGATCCGCTGGATGTGACCGCTGTCCTCAGCCAGCGGGATGAACTCGACCGGCGAGACGTCGCCCAGCTGCGGGTGCCGCCAGCGCGCCAGCGCCTCGACGGCGACCAACCGGCCATCGGCCAGGCAGTGCACCGGTTGGTACATCAGCGACAACTCGCCCCGGTCGACCGCGTGGGCCAGGCCGGCGATGAGCAGGTGGCGACGCTGGGAGGTGAGGCCGAGGGCGTCGGAGTACTCCGCGACGCTCGCCGGTTGGGCCTTGGCGGCCTGCAGTGCGAGCTTGGCGCGGGCGAGCAGCTCGGCGGCCGTATCGCCTGGCACGCTCACGGCCCATCCGACGCTGCCGCCGATGTCGAGTGAGACGCCGTCGGCCTGCACGGGGTGTGATCCTGCGAGGCGGCGGGCGAGGGCGTCGGCATCGGCGGACACGACCAGGACCGCGAACTCGTCGCTTCCCGTCCGCCCCACCAGGTGGGGCGCGCAGACCGCCCGGGCCCGGGCGGCGACGGCCTGCAGGACCGCGTCCCCTGTCTCCTGGCCGTAGCTGTCATTGACCTCCCGGAAGCCGTCGAGGTCGAGCAGGACGACTGCCGTGCCGGGTCCCGCGGAGCACAGCCGCTCCGACAGCGCAGCCAGGAAGGCATGCCTGCTCGCGACCTCTGTCAGCGCGTCCTGCTCGGCCGCCACCCGGTGCAGGTCGACGAGGCGGGCCAGCTCGCTCGAGTGCAGCATCTGCCGGCTGATGCCGGCGCACAGCATGAGCATGGCCAGCAGGCAGTCATCGAGGCCGAGGTGGTGCCCGTGCGACGTGTGCCACACGGCGACGCCTCCGGCGAGCAACCCGCTCGCCTGTGCGTGGCTACCGTCGAGGAAGGCCCACCGTCGGCTCGGGCGGTCGCGGGTCTTTCGGAAGGGCGCGACGACAAGCAGGGCCATCCCGAGCTGGAGGAACACGTCCTGCCATCCGAAGGAGGAGGTCCCGTTGCGCACGACGGCCAGGGTGACGCCGGAGTCGCCGATCGTGATCAGGACCAAGGCTGCCGCCACGGTGTCGAAGAAGCCCCGGAGGTCCGCCCGCACGACAGGCAGCAGAGCGATGACCAGGGCGGCGACGAACACGTCGGTCAGCGGGTAGGCGGACTGCACGCCCACCGTCAGGGTCGATCGCCCCGCCTGCGTCAGGACCGGCTCGAGGACGGCCAGCCAGCTGGCGAACAGCAGCGCGGAGGTCGTCAGCGCAGCGTCCGCGACCACCCGGGCCTTGGCGGCCTTGCTCTGCTGCTGGCGGGGTACTCGCCAGAATCCGAGGACGGCCAGCGGGACCCAGGCGAGCGAGATGGGGTCCGCGATCGACGGGACCGGCACGACGCCGTCCTCGCCCGCGAGCAGGGTCGCAACGATCAGACCGCCACCGCTCGCCGCCAACGCGGCGGCGAGCAGCCGCCGGGTGGCGAGCAGCTCCCGAGTGCCCCTCGCGCGGAGGAGCAGCGCGCCGATCGCAAGGATGAGCGTGACGGCGTGCACCCCGCCGGCGATCACGGTCGCCGTGCCCGAAGGCAGCGCGTAAAGGGCGAGCATGACGAACCCGGAGGCGGCCACGAGGAGCAGTCCGACGCTGGGGGGAAGGCGCACGGACGTCACACCCGGTTCTTCGACGCCCACCCGGTAGGTGTTGATGGCTCATCGGGGCCGTGTTGCGGGCTGCTGGGCCCTGTGATGACTAGGTGGCGTCTGGTCCCCGTGTCCGGTTCGCTCAGGCGTCGGGCCGCATCCGGTTGCGAGGTCGGACTGAGGGCAGGGGTTAGGTATGAAATCCAGCAGCCCGGAGGATCTCGAGCTCCCCAGCGACGCGACCGCGCCAGGGATAGCCCGGCGCTACAGCGCCCAGGTGCTCGGTGGCTGGCGGCTCTCCAGCCTGATCGGGACGGTCCAGCTGGTCACCTCCGAACTGGTGACAAATGCCGTGCGCCACGGGGCCAAGCCCATCCTGTTCGGGTTGCGGCGTCAGGACCACGACGTGCGGATCGAGGTCAGCGACGGGGACCCCAAAATGGGGCCGGCGGCGGTGCTGGACGAGGACTCGGAGTCCGGCCGCGGCTGCCTCATCGTCGATCTGATGGCGAGTGCCTCCGGTGTCGAGACGGTGGCGGGAGATGGCAAGATCGCCTGGGCGGTGGTGTCGGACGACACGTCCAGGACCGAGGGCTGACGGTGGGTGCGAGCAACGACCTCACCGACTTCGGTTTGGGCGACATGGTGCGCCTTGCCTCGTCGCTGCGCGCCTTCGCCGCGCAGTCCGCGCACCTGGAGGAGTACGCCGGCCAGCTGTGCACGTTCCTGAAAGAGGCCATCGTCGACGACACCGGTGGCCGGCAGGCGGTCCTTGTCCGGGTCTACCTCACCCAGCCCGCAGCGGGACTTCCCGAGACCGAGCGCTCGTTCGTCGGGGACGTCGACGACCAGGTGCGTTGCCTGACGCTGCTCGGCACGGCGGGTGAGAGGCCGGAGTGGAACGACCGGCGGCTCTCCGAGGGCCACCTGGTCATCCCGTTGCACAACGCCGACCGCATAGCGGAGCTCCCCATGATCGCTGGGCTGCTGGCCCAGATGCGGGTCGACGTCGGGGCGCTCGTCGCGCCTCCCGGCCTCGTGCTGGACCCGGCGGAGCACCGGTTCGGGGTCTTCCACGTGCCCGACGCGTCGGGCAGCCCGCTCATCCCCGCGCAGGACTTCGTGCGGGAGCACGGCGTCCGGTCGGTGCTCGGGTTCGGAGGTGTGCTTCCCGACGGCGAGATCTACACGGTTGTGCTGTTCGCCCGCGTCGCGGTGCGCCGCGAGATCGCGGAGCTGCTCGAGGCGCTGTCGCCGAGCATCACCCTGGCGATGACGGAGATGCTCGACCTCCCTGTCTTCGCCGACCGGTCCGGTGTCCGGACGAGCCGCGTCGCCGAGCGGGAACGCGCGGAGGCACGCGAGGCGCTGCTGCGCGGTCTGCTCGAGGTCCACGAGCGGGTCGCGGCTCAGGAGTCCGACCGGGCCCGCGGCGCGATCGCCGAGGCGAGACGCGAGGCTGAGCGGTCCGGCAACCTCGCGCGCACCCTGCAGGCCAGCCTGTTGCCGCACGAGCTCCCCCGGATCAGCGGGCTCAAGTCGGCGGCGTACTTCCAGCCGTCCGGTGACGGCAGCGAGATCGGCGGCGACTTCTACGACCTGTTCCCGATCCGTCGAGGCACCTGGGGACTCGTCCTCGGTGACGTCAGCGGCAAGGGTGCCGGCGCCGCCTCCCTCACCGCGCTGGCCCGGCACACGGTTCGGGCCGCCGCTTTGCGCACCCGGAGCTGCATCGAGGTGCTCCGCGTCCTCAATGAGGCCGTCTACCGGCAGGAGATCGCCGAGGAGCGCTACCTCACTGCGGTGTTCGCCCTGCTGACCCGGCGCGGTTGGGTGCTCGAGGTCGACCTGTGCCTCGGTGGGCACGAGCCGCCGCTGCTGCTGCGTCCCGGTCAGCCGGCGACGGAGGTGGGGTCGATCGGTCAGCCCCTCGGGCTCTTCCCGCACCCGGACATCTCGTCGACCCGCTTCGAGATGCAGCGCGGCGAGTCCCTGATCACCTTCACCGACGGGGCCACCGAAGCCCGCCGCGACCAGGACTTCTTCGGCCTGCAGCGCGTCGAGGCGACGCTGGCCGCTCTCAGCGACCGCACGGTCTCCGAGATTGTCGACGGGCTTGCGGGTGCCGTCACGGCGTTCCAGGGACCCGACGCCTCCGACGACCTGGCGATCCTCGGGATCCAGTCCACCCGCTGAGAGCAGTCAGCGGACACCGGCGATCGCTTCGGCGATGGTCAGGTAGCGCCGCAGCAGGACGTCGACGGAGAGCCGCCCGTCCGCCCGGTACCACGACGCCACACCGACGCACAGGGACGCGACGGCCCGGCTGGCCTCCGCGGGGTAGGGGGTGTGGAAGTCGCCGGCGGCAACCCCCGCCAGGATGATCCTGTCGAGCATCCGCTGCTGCTCGTCGCGCCGGGCCACGTACTTCTCGCGGTTGGCCGGCTCGAGGCTCCGGAGCTCACTGGTCGACACGGTGGCTCCTCGTTGCCGGGACATGTGGAAGCGGAGCAGCGACTCGACCAGGGCGTCGAACTGCGGCCGCGGCTCCGGCGCGGCCGACGAGAGCGCGAGACGGCTGCGCTCGATGAGCTCGTCGATGACGACCATCATCAGGTCCATCAGGATGTCTTGCTTCGACCGGTAGTGGTGATAGATGCCCGGGACGGACAGGCCCGACCGCTCGGCGAGCTCGCGCGTCGTCGTGCCGTGGTAGCCGTGCTCGGCGAAGGCCTGCAGCGCGGCGTCGAGGATGCGGGGCAGGCCCTGGTCGTGGTACGTCCGCCAGTCCTCGGCAACTGTCATCGCGATGCCTGCTCCACCGAGCGCCGATCCTGGGCGAAGCGGATCAGCCACTGCAGCGCCTCAGGGTCATCGACAGCTCCCAGGCTGCTGACCTGGTCGGGGTCAGCGCCTTGGAGGATGCGCTTCACGGGAACCTCCAGCTTCTTGCCGGTCTTGGTGTGCGGCAGGGCGGCCACGATGACGATCTCGTCCGGGACATGGCGCGGGGAGGTGCGACGGGCGATCTCGGTGCGGATCCGAGCCACGACCTCGTCCGGATGGCCGGTGCCGGGCGCGAGCACCACGAACATCGGCATCCAGTAGCCACCGTCCGCGCGCTCGACACCGACGACGAGCGAGTCCTCCACCTCCGGCAGTGACTCGACGGCCTCGTAGATCTCCGCGCTGCCCATCCGGACGCCGTTCCTGTTCAGCGTCGAGTCGGACCTCCCGTGGATGACCACGGTGCCCCGCTCGGTGATCGTGATCGAGTCGCCCTGTCGCCACGCCCCGGGGTACGTCGAGAAGTACGCGTCGCGATAGGCCCGGCCGTCCGGGTCGTTCCAGAAGTACAGCGGCATGGACGGCATCGGCTCGGTGATGACCATCTCGCCCGATGTCCCGGCCGGCACGCGCTGACCATCGTCGTCCCACGCCTCGAGGGCCACGCCGAGCGCAG
Source organism: Frankiales bacterium (assembly GCA_033851885.1). GTDB lineage: Bacteria > Actinomycetota > Actinomycetes > Mycobacteriales > SCTD01 > RYN-111. The sequence goes on from JAWWOJ010000216.1 coordinate 5,135, forward strand.
CAGCGCTGATCTCCCCGTCGTATACCGGCGTCGTCGGCGCGCTCGCGACGAACACGCCGACGATGTCGGTGCCCCCGCTCATGGATCCCACTTGGACAGCGGTCCCCACATGCTCCCGCACCCAGACGTTGGAGCTCGCCGGCAGCACCGATCCGGTGACGCCGATGATCCGCAGGTTCTTCAGGTCGAGGTCGCGAGCCGGCTCCACACCGGCCCGCGCCGACGCCTGGAGATAGCCGGGGCTGGTCCCGAAGACGGTCACCCCGAGGTCGGACACGACCTGCCAGAGCGCGTCGGTCGAGGGGCTCGTCGGGCTGCCGTCGTACAGCACGATCGTGGCGCCGTGCAGCAGCCCGCTGACCTGCGCGTTCCACATCATCCAGTTCGGCGAGGTGTACCAGAAGAAGACGTCGTCCTCATCGAGATCGAGGTGGAACCCCGGCGAGACGAGCTGTTCGAGCAGGGCGCCACCGTGCCCGTGCACGATCCCCTTGGGCGGTCCGGTGGTGCCTGACGTGAACAGCACCCAGAGCGGGTGGTCGAAGGCGACCGCCCTGACGCCCGGTTCCCCGACGACCGCGAGGGCGTCCGACCAGGCCGAGACCTCGTCGGCGCCGACGTCGATCGACAGCCCGCTGGTCGGCACCGCGACCGTGTGTGCGAGGCCCGGCAGCAGGGCCCGCAGGTCCTCGACCTCCCGACGCCTGTCGCGGACCTCTCCCTTGAACGCATAGCCGCCACCGGCGAACAGCACCTTCGGCGCCAGCTGCGCGAGCCGGTCGGCGGCAGCGTCCGGGCTGTAGTCCAGGGCCGTCTGCGACCAGCAGGCACCGACGGTCGCGGCGGCGACGAAGGCCACCACCCCCTCGATGCAGTTGGGGAGATAGCCCACGACCCGGTCGCCGGGCTCGACGCCCAGCTCGAGGAGCCGTGCCGCGACGGACGCGACCCGGGCGCGGAGCTCCCCGAACGTGATCGACGCACGGCTGCCGTCCTCGGCGACCAAGATGACCGCGTCCCGCTGGTCGTCACCGTGGCGAAGCAGGTGCTGGGCGAAGTTCAGCGTCGCGCCCGGGAACCACTGGGCTCCCGGCATCTGCCGGTCACCCAGCGCCACGTCGGCCCGGGCGTCGAAGTCGACCTCGAAGAAGTCGGCAACCGCCTGCCAGAAGTCACCGGGGCAGCTCGCGGACCAGGCCTGCAGCTCGGCGTAGTCCGTGACGTCGGCGAGCTCGACGATGCCTTGTCCCGTGAGCCAGCTGGCGAACCGCACGATGCGCGAGCTCGCCACCTGATCCTCGGCCGGCACCCACGGTGCCGACTCAGGCGCCGCGGACACCAGCCTGGTCAGCGGTGATCTGCAAGGCGAGGTACTTGGCGTAGATGCGGACCCACGCGAGCGGTCCACCCATGAACCACAGTCCTGGCTGGCCGGTCCGCCTCCAGAGGCCGCCCAGCTCGCCGTCCGCATTGACCCCGAGGACCGGCTGGCACTTGTCCGCGACGGCGTCACCGAACAGCCGTCGAGCCGTCTCGCGCATGTTGGAGTACCCCGTGGCGAGCACCACCAGATCGGCGTCCAGTGCCGTCCCGTCCTGCAGCCGGATCCCCGTCGCGGTGAACTCGGCGACCCCGGAACCCTGGGCGAGCGCGATCTTGCGATCAGCGATCAGCTGGGACGCACCGACGTCGATGTAGTAGCCGCCGCCGTTGCGCAAGGCATAGCCCATCAGACCGGTGCCGTCGGGGCCGTCGTTCCTCCGGAAGCCGACCGCATCGAGGGCCCGCAGCAGGTCGGCGTCCAGCTCGGCGATCGCCTTCGTCTGCTCCACGGCCAGGTCCAGGACCAACGGCCACGGGTAGGCGCTGCTGAGCAGGTCGGCGTACTCGGTCGGTGGACCCTCCTCGTGGAACAGCCCTCCGAAGATCGCCGGGATGCCGTACTGCTGGCTCATGATGTAGGTCGACGACCGCTGCACCATCGTGACGGCGGCCCCCAGCTCGTAGAGCTCCTGGGCGATGTCGTGGCCGCTGTTGCAGGCACCGACGACGACGGCCGTCCTGCCCGCCCAGTCACCGCCCGAGGTATGTCCGCTCGAGTGGTAGACGGTGCCCGCGAAGCCTTCCCTGCCAGGGATGTCGGGGATGTTGGGCTCACCCGCGGCGCCCGTCGAGAGGATCAGGTCCCGGGGGCGGATCTCCCGCACACCGTCACCGGTCCGCACCCGGATCGTCCAGCGCTCGGACGGCTCGTCGTACTCGCTGGAGAGCAGCTCGGTCGAGGTCCAGACGTTGAGCTCCATGGCAGCTGCATAGAACTCGAACCAGTCGGCGATCTTGTCCTTGGCCGAGTAGATCGGCCAGGACCGCGGGAACGGGAGGTACGGGAGATGGTCCGCCCACACGGGATCGTGCAGGACCAGCGAGTGGTAGCGCTTGCGCCAGCCGTCGCCGACCCGCTCGCTCTTCTCGACGATGAGGGTGTCGACCCCCATCAGGCCGAGGTTGGCCGCAACCGCGAGGCCGCCCTGCCCTGCGCCGATGACGACGACGTCCGGTTCGGAGGTCGCGAAGGCCGTCTCCTGGCGGCGCAGATCGGCCCAGTTCTCCTGGGTCGACGCACCCGGGACGTGACGGGGGCCGACCGGCCGTCGAGCGCCGAGAGCGCGCTCATGACCTTTGATGTCCTCCATCCCGGTCATGACGCTCCAGGCGCGCCACTCACCGTCGACCAGCCGGAGCCGTGCGACACCGCGGCCGACGGCCAGCGCGGTCTCGAAGGTGAAGAAGCCCTCCACCCACGGCTCGCCTGCGTCCGGGGTCTGGTGACTGGGGGCGCACTCGGTCACCATGGAGACGGCTCCGAAGGCCGCCCGCGGCAGGTGGGCGGTGAGCATCGCGGTGACCTCGTCGGGACCGCGGAACGTACCCAGGTCCCAGGTCAGCGCCAGCAGGTCGCGCCACCAGCAGTCATCCGTGACCAGACGAGCGACGACGTCGACGTCGGCGGACTCCATCGCTTCGGCGAACCCGGTGAGCCACCGCGAGAACACCTCTGCCGGATCGGTCACGGTCATGCGTCTCCCTGCGTCCGAAACTACCGAGCGCTTGCTCGGTAATGTCGGGACTGTGACACACGTCCCTGCGGATGAACAACCCGCATCGACAGGGCGAAGAGCGGGGACCGAAAGGTTGACGTCACCTTCGCGGCGGTAGCCATATCCGCCCAAGAGGTCTACGGTCCGCCGTGGTCGGGGGACTCTCCAGCCGCTCGCGCGATCGCGCCGTGTTCGGCGCGTGGGGGTAGTGCGCATGGCTCGGTGGGGATCGTTCCAGCGGCTTGTCTCGGCAACGGCGGTGGCGGCGATGGCCGCGACCTACGGCATCGCGGTGGCGGCGCCGGCGCATGCCGCAGCGACGCCGGCGGAGATCGCCGCCGCCGATCAGCTGCGCACCGCGATCAGCGGCGCGAGTGGCGCCGCGTCGTTCTTCGACGGCCTGACCGCGGTCGGCGCGTTCGCGACGCCGGAGCCGGCCCTGACGCTGGTGCCGAGCAGTCCCAAGGCCCTCGGCGCCACCCCACTGGCCGACGCGCTCGCGGCGGCTGGCGCCTATGGCACCGCTGACAGCCCCACCGCGCTGAAGGACGCCCTCAATACGACCGTCGACCTGGACTCCGGAACGGCTCCGCGGACCGCGACGTTCGTCTCGAGCCTCAGCTCGACAGGTGGTGTCGACGTGCTGCACGTCGACGTGGTCATCCAGCGCTCGGAGGTCGTGACCGGGATCCGGCTGCACGCGACGACGAAGCCGATCGACTTCAGCTCGACGAAGGGCCTGGCGGCCCACCCGGTGCTGCACCTGGCGTTCGACGTCAACCGCGACGACACCAATGGCGCGCGCCTGGTCGCCGGTCCGACGGTCGCGCTCGACACGACGGCCTCGCTGAGCGGCGCACTGACCGACGTCGACGCCTCCCTCGGGATCCTCGGCGTGACCCTGGGGACGCCGCCGTCGGGCAGCAACAAATGGGACGTCGCCACCCACCTGGTCGGCGGGGTGCGCGACCCCAACAACGACGGCTTCCTGACCGTCGGACCCACCAGTGAACTGGGGGCCAAGGGCGCGTCTGCCGGCCTGGGCACCGTGGCCGTGAGCAACCCCGGCGGCGGCACGCTCGACGGTCGGCTGTTCATCACGCCTCGCTCGAGCGCGTCCATCACCAACCTCCCTGGCGCCACCATCGACGTGACCGCGACCTCGGCCAACCTCGCCCTCGACCCGACGGCGGACTACGCCGACGGTGCGCTGGCGCCGGTCGCCGCTTTCCAGCGGCTCGCGCCCTTCGACCTCGCACAGGGCGTCGCGCAGCTCGCCGTCACACTCGACACGATCGAGCACGCCAAGCCCACCAACAGCCTGATCAACGTCGACCTCCCGCTGGTCCGCGGATCGCTGGCCGACCTCGTTCCCGGCAACGAGGCGCTGCAGCAGTTCCTCACCGACCACGTCACCAACCCCTCGGTGCTCAGCCAGCCCACTGTGCCCGGCCAGGCCGGCCAGACCGACTTCGCCTCCGTGCAGGACTTCCTCGACGAGCTCGCCGCCACGCACGGCCCCGCGAGCGCCCCCTACGCCGTGTCGATCGACGCCGCCGACTTCGTCACGACCGACGCGGCCCACCCCAAGCTGGTCTTCACCATCAAGGTGCACCGCGCCGCGAGCGACCAGCCGACCGACCCGCTCGCACCGATGCTCACCGCCGGTCCGACCGGCGTCAGCTACGCCGGCCACACGATCAGCACGTCGTTCCACTTCGAGACGACGACGCAGGACTTCCGCGACAGCCTCAAGGGACGTCAGGTCAACGCCGGCGGCAGCTCCGCCGTGATCGCCAACGTGTCGGGCACCACCATCACACTCGACCCGGTGCCACTCGGCATCGACGCCGGTGCGACGTCGTACTGGAAGAACGGCACCCCCAGCGGGGTCGCCTACACGATCGAGGACGGCGACTCCAAGACCGGCAACGTCGAGCTCGGTGACGCCCTCAAGACCACCGGTCACCTCGGCGGTGCGAACTCCGCCTACCCGCAGGCCGTCACGCACGCCGGGTACGACGTCTCGCTGCCGCTCGTCCTGGACCTCGAGCCGTCCGTCACGGGAGCTGCCTGCGCCCCGCTGAACACCGGCGGCAAGGCCTGCCCCTACGCGGTCAGCAACCCCGACGGGTCCTCGACGGTCATCGCCGAGCTGCCGGCCCGGCCCGACCGGTTCCAGCTGTCCACCGGACACCAGGTGATCACGGCCCGGTCGACCCTGACCAGCGTGGTCGACATCACCGCGCCGGTCGGCTACGTGCCCGTGCACGTCGGCGGCACGGTCAGCCTGACCGCGCCCGGGGCCGGCCCCAACCTGCAGGTCAACACGGGCAGCCTGGGCGACATCGCGCTCGGTCGGCTGATCAACCAGATCCACACCGCACCCAACACCGCGCTCACCGGTCTCCCCACCGGCACCGACGTCGTCGACGCGTCTGCGCCGCTCACCCTGGACGTGGTCCGGGCGCCGACCTTCTTCCACACGCCGGCCGCACCCGGGACGGCGAGCATCACCGCGAGCGCCCCCAGCAGCGCCGCGCCCGCCGTGACCGACAGTGCCGGCAATCTGGCCGACCTCGCGGTCCTCGACGTCGAGCCGACCAAGCCCTCGAAGCTGTTCGACCTGCTGCTCGCCGACCTCGGCGCGTTCAGCGGCAACCTCACCAACGCCCCGTCGGGCGGCGTGCTCGGCACCCAGGTGCCGGTTTTGGGCAGCACGCTCGGCCAGGCCCTCGCCGGTCAGGAGACCCGCGGTGGCGCGACGTACAGCAAGACGGGCGACGTGCTCACGCTGACCGACAGCGGCCGGACCTTCGACGCGCGTACATCGATCGGGCGTCGGGTCGCGATCGGGGGCACCCAGTACGTCGCCACCGGTCTGCACATCGCGACAGCTGCTACCCCGACCACCCCCGCGGTGCTCGACCCGCACGGACTCGACCTGCAGGCCCCGACGGGCACGTCGTCGCAGACGCCGGCCAACGGGACGCCGTACTCGGTGGTCGACGACCTGAGCTACAGCGTGGACGCGTTCACCGCGGCACCGCCGAGCGACCTGGACCAGCTGATCGGTCAGCTCGAGGCCACCCTCGGCAGTGGCGCGCACGTGACCTTCACCGTCGACCGCACCCCGACGCCGCAGCTGAAGCTGCACGTGGTGTGGCCGCGGACCTACGACACCTCGAACGTGCTGCTGCAGTCCCTCACGCTGAACGGCTCCCCGGTGCCGCTCGCGGGTCACGCCGGCACCGGCGAGCTGCCGCTGCACGTCATCGCGACCACCGACGCCACCCTGGTCCTGCCGCTCTCGGGGAGCGGCGTC
>JAWWOJ010000219.1:0-3643 GCA_033851885.1 Frankiales bacterium
TGGCGTTCTTCGACCGGGCGCCGACGAACAGCAGCAGCGAACCGGTGTCACCGCTCGACACGATGCTGCCCGCGACGACGCCGCGCGGGACGCCCAGCTTGGTCGCGACCGGGTCCACCACGTCGTCGCTGCGCAGGATGCCGGAGTACTTGAAGCGGAGCCGCGAGAGCTTGTCGACGACACCACTGTCCTTGGACAGCGCCAAGGCCTTCGGCTCGTCGAGCAGGGTGGCAGCTGTCGCCAGATAGGTCGGGTTGCGGTGGCCGACGATCTCGTAGGCAGCGCCGCCGAAGACGAGTGCGAGCAGCAGGGCCACGGCGCCGGACAACACCGTGAGAAGCGGTGGCGCCGGGCTCGCATGCAGGTCAGACGTCATGAACAGCCGAGGTCCCGGTCACGTCGCCAGCGTAGGCCTTGCCCCAGGGCACCCGCCGTGCGCGACACGTCCGCAGCCAGGTGGAAGGCGGTGGCCGGTCGCAGCAGACCTTCCCGTCTGCGCCGGCCGAGCTCCGTCCCGAGCCACGACAGCGCGACCCGCGCGCCGCCGCCGACCCGGGGCCGCAGCAGCTCCTCGTCGAGCATCCAGTCCGACCGTCCCTGGAGGTAGGCACGGCGCAGCAACCAAGCCGGCCTCAGCCGCTCGTCCGGCAGGTCATGCACCACGACGGCGTCGGGTTGCCACCACACCGTGCCTCCTCTGCGGCGCAGCTCCCTCACGACGTGCACGTCGTCGGCGACGAGCTGCGCCCCCGGACGCGGCCCCAGCTGCGGGTCGAAGCCGCCGACGGCACGGAGCGCGGCCGCGTCGAAGGCGGCGCTGGCCGTCACCACGTACTCGCCGTCGACCAGCGGCCGGGCCGGCCCGTCGAGGGCGAAGGCGGTGAGGTAGCCGCCGATGCCCGGCTCGTCGAACCACCGCGGTCGCGGCACCGACGGGTCCAGCACCACCCGGCCACCGGTCGCGACAGCCTGCGGCTCCAGGAGCGCGGCCAGCCAGCCCGGCTGCGGCACCACGTCGTCGTCGAGGAACGCGATGGTCTCCGCCCCTGTCTCGGCCAGTGCCCGGTTGCGGGCGAAGGCGCTGCCCGCGGTGGCCTCGACGACGTAGCGCGCACGGTCTCCGACGACGTCCCGTGCCGATCCCGCCGCGTCGTTGTCGACCACCAGCACGTCCACACCGGGTACGCCGGTGAGCGCGGCGGGCAGCGCATCCAGCAGGCGTCCGAGGGCGGCAGCGCGCCGCGCAGTGGGGATCGCGACCGTCACGCTCATACGATCGCGCCATGCCGGAGGACCGCGGACGCCATCGCCTGGACGTGACCGTCGTGGTGCCGGCGCGCGACGCGATGCGGATGCTCCCGCGGCTGCTGGACGGGCTGGCCGCGCAGCTGCACCCGCCGTCCGCCGTCGTCGTCGTCGACGACGCGTCCGTCGACGGCACCGCCGAGGTCGCCCGCGCGCATCCCCTTGCACCCCAGGTGATCCAGGGCACGGGAGCGGGGTCGTATGCCGCGCGCAACCTGGGCCTCGCGGCCGTCTCGACACCGATCGTGGCCTTCACCGACGCCGACTGCGAGCCCACGCCGTCCTGGCTGTCGGCGGGCGTGACCCTCGTCGAGCAGGGGGTGCTGGTGGGCGGCACTGTGCGGCAGCGGCGGCGCGAGCACGCCGGCGTGTGGGAGCGCTACGACCGCGCGACCTACCTCGACCAGCGGGAGCTGGTGGCGCAGGGCTTCGCCGCCACGGCCAACCTGCTGGCTCGCACTGACGACCTCCGGGCACTCGGCGGTTTCAATGCGGCGCTGCGCTCCAGTGGGGATCGGGAGCTGGGGCAACGGGCGGTCGCCGGCGGCCTGCGCGTCGTGCTGGCCGAGGACGCCGTTGTGGTGCACGAGCCGCGCGCCGACGCGCGCGGGACCTGGCAGCTGCACCGGCGGCTGGGGGCCGGCTGGCGCGCGCTCGGCGCCGTCCCGTGGTGGCAGGAGCCGGGGCTTCGGGTCCCGCTCGGACGCGTCGTCGAGCTGGCCGCCGCGGACGGGGATCCCCTGCGCCGCAGGCAGATCGCGCACGTGCACGCCGTCGCCACAGCGGCCCGCTGGCGCGGCCGACTGCTGGGCTGAGCTCACCCTCGGCTCACTCGGTCTCGAGCCGCCGCACCGGCTTGGCGGGCACTCCCGTGGCGAGCCAGCCGCTCTCGACGTCGCGGGTGACCACCGAGTGCGCCCCGACGAAGCACTGGTCTCCGACGGTGACGCCGGACGCGACGACGACCGACGCCCCGAGCCAGCAGTTGCTGCCGATGACGACCGGTGCGGTCCGGCTGGCGTGGTGGACCGGGACGTCCGGTGCCGTGCGCACGTGGGCAGAGTCGGCGATCGTGGAGTGCTCGCCGATGATGGTGAGGTCGCCGATGCGGACGCTTTCGGCGCAGTGCACGACCATCCCCGTCGACAGCACGACGCCGTTGCCGACGCAGAGATCGCCGGTGACCTGCAGCGTCACCAACCGGCGTACCTGGCTGTCCCGTCCGATCGTCAGCGTCCCGCCACGAAGGCTGAGCAACGACCCGCGGCCGAGAGTGGCACCCGCCCCGATCGTGACCGCGGTGTGGGTGTGCGGCCAGACCTCGACCAGCGCACCCGGCGAGATCAGGGCAGCCGGGTGGACGTCGAGGGCGACGTGGCTGTCGTGCAGCGCGGCCGCGGCTTTGGTGCGCGCCAGGAACGCCAGCCGAGCGGCCCGGTGGCCGGCGGCGAGCAGCGCCGGCCCGCGGTCGCGGAACGCCGCGGCCGCAGTGCGCCGGAGCTGGGTCATGGACCGAACCTAACCGTCACAGCACCAGCCGCCGGGCCCGCAGGCTGCCGCGCAGCAGTCCCGCCATCCCTACCGCGTCCGCGGCGGCGAGCTGGGCGGCGCGCACGACCCGGGGACGGCCGGGCCGGTCGCCCGCCTCGCGCAGCGACCGGACGACCCAGGGTGCGGCCGCCACCGCGGCCCACGGCAGGACCGCAGCAGCGGCGAGTCCGAGCACTCCCACGTCGGTGACGAGGTTCCGGCGGGACAGACCGACGCCCCCGATCAGCGGCAGCTCCGGGACGTGCCTGACGAGGCCGGGGAAGCCCTGCAGCCGGGCTCGTCCGCGCAGGTGATCGCGGTAGTCGCCGGCGACCCAGCGGTGCCGCACCCGGGCCGTGTCCACATAGCCGGACCCGTGCGCTCGGGCCAGCCGGGCACCGAGCTCGGCGTCCTCCCCGAAGCCGCGCGCCCCAGTACCCGGGAGCAGGCCGAGGTCGGCGAAGCCGCCGGCCGCCTCGAAGGCCGTCGCGTCGAGCCCGAGGTTGCAGGTCTCCCAGAGCCCGGTGACGGACGTGACCGTGATGGCGCGGTCCCACGGGCCGTGCGGCTCGTCCATCGGCTCGGTGCGTCCCTGGACCACACCCCGGCCGTCGAGCGCGCTCCGGAGCGCCCGCGCCCAGCCGGGTGAAGGGAGGCAGTCGTCGTCGGTCAGCAGCACGACTCCTGTCCGCCGTCGAGCCGCCCCGGCATTGCGCGCGGCCGAGGGTCCCGCGCGGTGAGCGGTCCGGAGCAGGAGCACCGGCAGGTCGTCGTCAGGCAGCCCGACGGGCTGGGCCGAGGCGTCGTC
>JAWWOJ010000245.1:0-4607 GCA_033851885.1 Frankiales bacterium
GGAGGTTCTGCAGGGCCTCCCGGCGGGAGAAGCCGAGTTGCACCTCGTTGAGGAAGCGGTTGAACTCCTCGCCCAGCGGTCCCTTGAGCCGCTCGGTGACGACCGCGACGGCCTGTTCGAGGCCGACGCCGGCCTGCACCGTGATGGCCATCAGGTCCAGCGCCTCGGGAAGCGTGCGGCGCAAGGCGTTCTGCCGCTGGTCGGCCCGCTGGCCGAGGACGATGTCCGGTGCCATGAAACCCGCGACGAGGCCGAAGACGACCAGGAACGCCTCGAGGCCCGGCGGTACACCTGCGGCTGCTCCCGCACCACCGAACAGCGCGGCACCCGCGGCGAGGCCGATCGCCTTGCCGGTGTAGACGAGGCCCGGGGCCAGGGTGGTCTCGAGACCGGCCAGCCGGATCTTCACCAGCAGGTTGGCGTGCCAGGTGCTCGGCGTCAGCCGGCGGATCACCGACTCGGCGGCACCGCCGCCTGCACCGAGCACGCGGGTGCCGAAGGAGTCGTCGAGCTTGGCGCGGAAGGTGTCGAGCTCCTGCGCGTCCCCGGCTTCGTCCTGGCCCTGCGGTGTGGCGGTGCGGAGGAATCCGGCAGACAGCAGGGCAAGCCCCGCGATCGCGATCAAGGCGGCGAGGAGGGGCATGTCAGACCTCCACGTCGACGATCTTGCGCATGGCAAGACCCGACCCGATCATCAGGACGCCCGCCATCCCGAGCATCAGCTGCCCGGCGAGCTGCGTGAACAGCGGCTCGATGTAGGACCGCGCCGCGAACGACATGAACACCAGCATGAGGACCGGCAGTCCGCCGAGGACGTACGCCGACAGCTTGCCCTCGGCCGTGAGTGCCCGCAGTTCCCGGCGGACCTCCTCACGGGCGCGCATGAAGGTCGCCAGGGTCCGCAGCATCTCCGACAACCGGCCGCCGACCTCCGACTGGATGCGGATGCCCTCAACCGTCCAGTCGAGGTCCTGGATGTCGATGCGCCGAGCCATCGCGTCGAGGGCCTCGAGCAACGGGCGACCGACCTCCGTCTCCGACAGCACCCGGTTGATCTCGCTTCCCATCGGCTCCGACGCCGCCTCGCCGACCAGTTGCAGCCCGGTGAGCAGGGAGTGGCCGGCCTCCATCGAAGAGGCGAGCAGGTCGAGGACGTCGGGCAGCTGCGCCTCGAAGTCACGCCGCCAGGTCGTCGTACGACGGGACAGGACTGCCGGCGGCACGAGCGCACCGACGATCGCCAGGAGCAGCGCCCAGAGCAGCCCACCGACCAGACCACCGAGCACGCCCGGGATGACGATGGCGCCCGCCCAGAGCAGGTAGTACTCCTCCGGGCGCAACGACACCCGGGCCCGCTCGAGGCGGACCAGCGTCGTCTCGCGGAACGGCGTGCCCTCGGTGCGGTTCTCGGCCCACTTGACGGACCTCTCGAAGGCCAGCGCCAGCGCCGCCGTCGGCTTGGTCTCCTGGGCCAGCGTCAGGTCGAGCGCGTCGGCGATGCGGCGGCGGCGGGCGGCTGCCGCCTGCGACATGCCCACCCCCACCAGACCGACACCTGCGAAGGCGGCCAGGGCGGCCGCGGGGACGAGCGGGCTCATCGGGGTGCCTTGCGACGGCTGAGTGACTGCGTGGTCGAGGTCACTGGGCGCGCGAACATCCGGGGCGGAAGTTCGACGCCGCTGCGTGTCAGCTGCTCCATCTTCTTCGGCCGCAGACCGGTGGCATAGAGCTCACCGTCGCCCTCCTTGCCGGGAGGCCCGGGCTGGTACGCGAAGACGTCCTGGAGAGTGACCACGTCACCCTCGGTGCCCTGCACCTCGGTGATGGCGGTGAGCCGGCGCGACCCGTCGGACAACCGCTCGGTGTGAACGATCAGGTCCACCGCGCTGGCGACCTGCTCGCGGATCGCACGGACCGGCAGGTCGAAGCCCGCCATGAGCACCATCGTCTCGAGGCGGCTCACCACGTCGCGGGGTGAGTTCGCGTGGACCGTGGTCAACGAGCCCTCGTGACCGGTGTTCATCGCCTGGAGCATGTCGAGGGCCTCGGCGCCGCGGACCTCGCCGACGATGATGCGGTCGGGGCGCATGCGCAGGGCGTTGCGCACCAGGTCGCGGATGGCGACCTGGCCCCGTCCCTCCGCGTTCGCCGGCCGAGACTCGAGGGTCACGACGTGTGCCTGCGGCATCTGGAGCTCGGCGGCGTCCTCGATGGTGATGACCCGTTCGCTGTCCGGGATGAAGCCGCCGACGACGTTGAGCATCGTCGTCTTGCCTGAACCGGTGCCGCCGCTGATGAGGACGTTCAGGCGCCCGCGGATGCACGCCTCCAGGAAGACTCCCGCGTCCATGCTCAGGGTCTTGTTGGCGACGAGGTCGGCGATCGTGAAGGGCCGTTCGGCGAACTTGCGGATCGTCATCACGGGCCCACGCACCGACAGGGGCGGCAGGATGGCGTTGACGCGCGAGCCGTCGGGGAGCCGGGCGTCGACCATCGGGGAGCCCTCGTCGACGCGACGCCCGACTCCCGACACGATGCGCTCGATGACCTGCCGGAAGTGGGCCTCGTCGGCGAACGTCGCGTCGGTGTGCTCGATCCGACCGGCCCGCTCGACGTAGATGTCGTTGTAGGCGTTGCACATGATCTCGTCGACGGTCGTGTCCCGTAGCAGTGGGTCCAGCGGTCCGTAGCCGAGGATGTCGCTGCTGACCTCCGTGACCAGACGTGCTCGCTCGACGGTGGTGATGCGCGCACCGCTCTTCGCGATCGCCTTGTCGAGGGCCGTGGTCACCTCCTCGGAGAGGTCCTCGATGCCCGCGAGCCGGGCGCCGAGGTCCTCGACGACCAGGTCCTTGACCTGTCGCTTGAGCCCGTCCCAGGCAGTCGCGGTGGGCTTGGCAGCTCCGCGCGACGACCGCCGCGACGTCGGCGCAGCCGGCTTCGGGACCCGTGGGCCGGCCTTCTTCGTCGCTTCCTGGGCCTTCTCGGCCTCGAGCTGGTTCAGGCGGTCGGCGAGCTTCACGATGGCTTCTCCTCAGCGAGCGCGGCGGTGCGCGGCGTGGCTTCCTTGCGTGGCCGGAGCGCGGACAGGATCCGCGCGAACAGGGTGTGCTCGGGGCCGGACAACGCGGCGCGCATCCCCGCCTCAGGCAGCAGGGACGGGACTCCGGCGACGAGCCGCCGGCTGACCTCGGCTCTGGGGGCGACCTCGCTGACAGGCAGCCCCAGGTTGACCGAGCGCGACACCTCACGGTCGTAGGGCAGTTCCAGGTCCCAGCCGCGCCCGAGGACCCGGTGGATGTCGTCGCCCGTGAGCTCGACGCCCTTCTCGGCCTTGTTGAGTACGAGGTGCAGCCCGTCGGTCGGGATCTGAAGGCGGTCGAGGGTGGTGAGGAACACCCGCATGTTGCGGACACTCGGGATGTCGAGCGTGGCCAGCACGATGAGGTGGTCCGAGACGTCGAACGCGCCCAGCACGACCTCGTTGAGCGAGGGCGGAGTGTCGATGAGGACGAAGTCGTAGAGCGCCCGCACCGCCTCGATCACCGCCGCGATCGTGGGCGCACCCATGCCCTCCGCGGCGACGGGGTCCGGCGGCGCGGCGAGCACGTCGAAGCCACCCTTGTGCGGTGTCATCAGCGCCGCGATGTCGACCTGGCCGAACTCGTCGAGCTCGACGTCGGCGATGGTCCGCTGCGGCTTGAGCTGCAAGGTCGCGACCACCTCGCCGAACTGCAGGTCCAGGTCGATCATCGCCACGCGCTTGCCGGTCCCCTGCGCGAGCAGATAGGCCAGGTTGGTCGCGAGGAACGTCTTGCCGCACCCTCCGGTCGCGCTGGCGACCGTGATGGTGACCGCGGGCTCGGGCTCACGCGCGGTGTCGAGCTCCGGCTCCGGCTCGGGCTCCTCCTCGACGGGGGACTCGTTGCGTGCGGCCGGGACCTCGACGACGGTGGTGAGGTCGTCCTTGAGGTGCTCGCTGACCCCGAGGGCCGTGAGGAGCGCTCGACGCACCGCCGCCGCCCCGGCCGGGAGCTTGAGCAGCTGCTCGGCCCCCGCCTTCATGAGCAGCCGCGGGTCCGGCAGCGCATCCGCCTGGCAGGCGACCATGACGACGGTCGCCGGGTGGGCGGCGTGCCACCTCGCGACCCGCTTGAGCCCCGTCGGCGTCATCTCGCTGGGGCCGACCAGCAGCACGTCGATCGGACCGGAGGCGAACAGGGCGTCGACCTCGGCGGCCTTGGTGAACAGGTGGACGTCCATTGCGTCGTCGAGCCCGTCCACCGCCTTGACGAGACTGCGGACCAGCGCGTCGGAACGGTCGAGGACGACCACGAACGCCGGTGAAGGGAAGGAGGCTGGCACGGTCAGCTCGCGCTCGTCTTCGCGAGGGTGAAGTACATGACCTGGGCGTCCGGCTGCGCGGCCGCGCCGATGATCTTGGATGCCTGGTTGGCGTTCACGGCGAGCAGGAAGTCGAGGTTGCCTGGCCCCGGCACGGGCGCGGTCTTCGACCCGTCACCGGCACCAGGAGTGGTGCTCAGCACCTGCACACCCGCGACGAGCTGCGAGCCCCGCACCGCGGGGACGGTGCCGTCCGCGGCAGG